>RHKR01000497.1 GCA_008363265.1 Chlorobiota bacterium | reverse complement strand
CCTGCTTCAGCGATACCGTTGAACAATGTTGCTACCTCTTCGCCCATCGCGTTGAAAACCTTAAGTGAAGCTTTTGTATCCTCTTTTAGCGCAAACCTGATGGAGGTCTCAGGATTGAACGGATTCGGATAATTCTGCTCCAGCACAAAGCCATTTGGAAGGTTGTCAACCAGAACTTCAACTACAGGGCTGTATTCAAACTGGCCATCGTTGTCGATCTGTTTCAGTCTGTACGAGAACTTTCCTGAACCAGTCGGTTTATCCTGATAGGTATAGTACTTATGAGAATTTGATGTACCATGTCCCTCAATGAAACCAATTTTGCTCCAATCAGAATTTGCTGACTTTCTCTCAACTTCGAAGCCGTGGTTGTTTACTTCAGTTGCAGTTTGCCAGTTGAGGATAACCATACCTTCTGCAAAACTTACAGTGAATGATGTCAGTTCAACCGGTAGAGGAGTTGAAGAACCCGATAGCGCGACATTTGTGTAGGTTGCGCCAAGTGATCCACCGCTAAATGTTAGCGATGCATTTTCCACAATAACCGCCTGTATCGATCCTGTTGCTCCTCCTGCGATGTCACAAGTCAGGAAATAATAAGTTGCCGAAGAAGCCAAGGCAGCATTGAAGGAAGAGAATGTCACATTCCCCCCATCTCCAGGATCTGCTGCAACGGTGGTTCCAAGCTGAGTGTCACTTCCCGGGTTAAAGACATTATCGGTACTCGACCACAGTTTGAAATTTGAAGCGCCGGTTCGGACACCGTTCAACTTAATAGTAGCATCCGTCAATTTAGATCCGGCATTATAGTCAGTTAGCGCAAACCTGCCAATAGGCTGATTCGTTGACCCCGGATTTCCTTCATATGTATAAGAACTTCCGTCGGTAACTGTAATGCCGGCGAATTTGTATGAATAAATTCCACTCGTTGCATCTGAAGTATAGAGCTGGCTCCAGCTGGTGATGGCAACATTCGGATTAGCCAGGGCATCCACTGCGCCATCTGTATTACCTCCTCCTGATGAGTATGTATCAAAATAGAGCATATCTCCCGGGTCAAGACCGAGTGAGGCTACAGTGGCTGTCATATTTATCGTACTTTGTGCTCCGCCGGAAAATGTAAATCCTGACAACGCTGAATTGCGATTCCATGAACCGGTGTATTTCCACAATTCTGATCCACCTCCGCCATCAACCCATGTTCCGAACCAATAATCCATCCATCCATTTGCAGAATTAAGTTTTATAGGCCTGTTCCACCCGTTGAATGTAAGAGGATCTGCATTGCTCCCCGTTGCAATACCAACCAAGAATTTTCCCCAGTCAGTGGTGGAGATATTCCCATTTACAGTTAACTTGAATAGAATATCCGTCGAGGTATTGGAAACCTCCATCGCGATGATATCAAGCGTTCCGTTTCCGTTAGCAATCCCGGGATCGATATCCCCGGTCGCATCCGTATAGATCTTCTGAGCCCATAATGGGGACATTAAAGTCAGGATCATCAAAGTCTTGTAGAAAACATTTCTCATGTTTCTTCTCCTAATGTAATGATTAAATCGTTCTCGAATTTTTAAGTATATTCAACAGGATCCAACCATTAGACATGAGAATCAGTGGCTTCAGACAGCCAGGTCCGCAGCATGATCAAGAGTCATCTGGAATAGATCAGTGAAAAACGTAAAGGTAAGATCGAATTTAGATCTGGTTATGTAGGAGACAGACGAAAGGATAAGAGTCCGTTATTTAAAAATCAGGTAGACTTCCCTCGCTAACCAAACTTTGGTGGATCGGGACTCTCTGGCAACTTGGGATCTAAGGGGTAAAACCTCCGGTGTTTATTGAAAAAACTATTCCTCACATAACCTGCGCGCAATTTACGATATTTTTTTATCACAGTCAAGAAAATATTGCACAATATCTTGACATGAAGCACTATTTTTTTTGAAGTGAAGCAAGCATTTTTAGATATTCCTGCCTGAACCTGCTCCCTGAACGGACTCCTTCTTCGACGAGAGACCTGGCCTCAGCAAATTTGCCCGTTTGTGTATAGGAAAGGAATAAAGCCTGATCGACGGCCATAAGGTCTTCATTTGTCATCCTGGTCCTGGCCGCGAGCAGATAAGGGATAGCTTCTTCCCATTCACCCCGCAACTGATGAAGCCTGCCTGTATATCTCTCCGTCAAACCGGTCTCTGTATAACCGTTTCGCAATAGAAATCTGCCTTGCTGAATCGCCGCACGGGCTTCATCAAGATCAGAGTTCTCTATCTTCTTGTTCAAAGAAACTTTCAGCGCAAAAGAAAAATAGACATATTCGAGATACCAGGAAGTGTAGTGAGGGACCTGACCCCGTGCAATGCGAAAACACTCCAACGCCTCCTCAAATCTCTTTTCTCTCACGAGTGTTTTTGCGACCATCCCACATATGGGCCTTAATCCTCCGGCATGGGGAATTTCTGTTTGCCACTC
>RHKR01000496.1 GCA_008363265.1 Chlorobiota bacterium | reverse complement strand
GAAGCAAACCGGAAACTGTCGCGCTTATCCCTGTCGATAATAAAATTCACCCAATAATTGCAGAAATTGCACACTCCGTCAAACAGGATCACCGACTTCATACCAATTAATTCATCTCTCATCACTCATCGCTCATCACTGATCACTGATCACTGTTACTCTCACCATTTCAATCTTCCTGTCAGACGATCTGATGATGTGTATCTTAAAACTGTGTGCCGAAACTATCTCACCGGGTGCGGGGATCCTGCCTGTTTCTGCCATAATGTAGCCTCCCAGTGTGTTATAGTCACCCTCGGGAATACCCAGATCAAACTTTTCGTTCAGACTGTCGATCTCGACATTTCCTCCGACGAGGTATTCATTATCTCCCGTCTTACGGCAAACGTTTTCCTCGACGTCGTACTCATCCTTGATCTCACCGAACACTTCCTCGATAAGATCTTCAGCTGTAACGATGCCTGCGGTTCCACCGAATTCGTCTATCACGACTGCTATGGATGTCCGTTCTCTGAGAAAATCGTTGAGCATTTCAACACTTCGTTTGGTCTCCGGAACATTAAGGATGTCCCTGACTATCTCCCGTAGTTCATTCGGTTGCTTGAAGAGATCATACGCGAGTACAAAACCTTTAATATTATCGAGATTTTCCTCGTAAACAGGAAGTTTTGAGTAGCCCGACTCGATAAACACGTCGATCACCTCGTCGATACTGCTGTCTATCTCCACACCCACGATCTCAGTCCTGGGTCTCATCGCCTCATTAACGCGCTGATCCTGCATGTCGATCAGCTTCCTGATAGCGGTCCCCTCCTTCTTGTTCACATTCCCGGCGTTCTCACTCTCTTCAACCAGAAGCTGTAGGTCTTCACGCCGGACAAGTTCTGAAAGTGAGCCTGTCGCACTGTTTCTCTTGCTGATCAGTCCACTGAAAAATGCCGCGAGTTTTACGAATGGATATAACAAGTAGTAAATCACTCTAAGAGGAATCGCCACAAAGGTAAAATATCCTGTCGCAAGTTCCCGGCCAAAATATTTCGGTAGCAGCTCCCCCAAGAAAAGTAGCACGAGGGTGGAAAACAAAAGTATCTCGATCTTTAGTCTGTTGGAAACTATATACGACATCTCGGTGCTTGAGAAGAAAGCACTGAACAGAACAGTTATCGCGATGATTATTAACTCGGTTTCCATCTCAGTAGGTTCTTTTTACTTCCACTGTTTCTGAAGTGCCGCGGTATGTTTCATTTTTGTATTTGATCACAAGTTCGATCGATGCTTTTTCAAGATCATGTAAACCTTCAGCGCTGTTTCTCTCACGGGAAGAAAACCTGAAATTGATGAAATTGGTTTTACCCGGCTTCTGAAACTGGTCTTCGATCAGCTCGATCCTGAAAGGAAATTTACGGACCACATCACCCGAAGTAATGATCGCCTCGACACATTGAATACTGTCAAACTCCGGCTTCTCGAACGCAGCGAGAGTACCATCACCCGCGAATAGAAACCCTGCGGGTCCTCCCGGCATCAGGTCGATCCAGATATCCACCTTGTCTATTTTAAGATAACCTATCTGCATTGCTTCCTCCTTGTTCCCCTGGACAGACCCCGCCCCCTCCTTCTGACAGTCGCAGCTGCAACCTGCCAAAATCAAAGAAAGCGCCACAAAACCAAATAACTTGTAAAAACTTTTAACATGGACATTCATACTTCATACCTCATTCCGCCTCGGCGGATCATACTTCATACATAAACTTCATATCAGCTTATACACGATCAAAACTGTCGTCGACAAATATATCAGCGCGTTAACGATTGTTGGAACATCCTGCATCAATATCTCTATGGTACTCTCACCTTTGTTATGCTGATAAACCAGATACATATACCTAAAGATACCGAAAACCACGAAAGGAGTGGTATAGATCAGGTCATCTGTGCCGAAAACTTCCATTGTCCGTGGGGCCATTGTGTAAAACGCGTAGAAGAAGATCACCCCACCTGCAGAAACAGCGGATATCTGGTCGATAAATCTTCTTGAGTAATTCTCGAGCACTTTTCGTACAAGTATATGGTCCTGCTCTTCGGTGTTCAGGAGTTCCGATTCCGACATTCTTTTCATGACGGCGAGGAACAGTGAGATGAACAATGTTATCAGTATCAGCCAGCTTGACGCTTCCACCATAATAACGACTGTACCCGCCCAAACCCTCAAAATGAAGCCGCCCGCGATCGAGAAAATATCGAGCAGCACAATATTCTTGAGTTTGAAAGAATAGGCTGTGTTAAGAAGCAAATAAGCAAGAATTATCACCTGAAACTGAACATTCAGCTTCAGGGAGAGAAACACTGTAACCACGCCCAACAGACCAAGCACCACCATCGCCGCGGAAGGCGATACTTCACCCGCGGGGATGGGTCTGAGTTTCTTCTTGGGATGGAGTTTGTCTCGGTCCCGGTCAACCACATCGTTCAGAA
>RHKR01000011.1 GCA_008363265.1 Chlorobiota bacterium | reverse complement strand
TGGAAGAATATCTTTTTCACTGAACCAGGGTAAAAGTACAACAATTCCTGATAATTCCCTGTCAATTGGAGTCTCATCAAAATAATGAGCGGTTCAAGCAGAGTAAAGACGTGGTTCCGCGCCCGCGGGTGGAAGCCCTTCCCTTTTCAGGTAGAGGCGTGGGAAGCTTTTGCCTCGGGGAAGTCGGGGCTTATCCATACCTCAACGGGAACGGGAAAAACATACGCCGCTCTGCTTGGCCTCCTTATCGGGGAGATGAACGACCCCGGTTATAAAAAGAGATTGAAGGAAAAAGAAGAGGCGGACAAAAAATCTGCCGCGAAACGTAATAAACGCCTCCCCGATACATCTCCGCCAATAAAACTCCTTTGGATAACCCCGCTGCGCGCGCTGGCAAATGACACACTAAAATCGATAACCGTGGCTACAAGCGAACTGTGTCCACATTTTTCAGTTGAACTCCGCACTGGTGACACAACACAGTCAGCCCGCAAGCGTCAGGCGGAAAAGCTTCCCACGATTTTTATCACTACGCCCGAATCACTCTCCCTGATGATCTCCTACCCCGGTTTCGCCGAGAGGATATCCACTCTTCAAGCGATCGTGGTGGATGAATGGCACGAACTTATCGGTTCAAAGAGGGGTGTTTTAACTGAACTTGGACTCGCGAGAATAAGATCGGTCAAACCTGATATCAGATTATGGGGTGTCTCGGCGACACTGGGCAACACTTCACTTTCAATGGATGTGCTGCTGGGTGATCACCACGGCGAGCGCGTGATGATCGGCTCCGGGAACAGCAAGGAAGTTGAGGTTGAAACGATCATTCCGGGCGTGATCGAACGGTTCCCATGGTCGGGGCATATTGGCATTAACATGCTCGATCCGGTGATCCGTGTGATCGAGGAATCGGGTTCATCCTTGCTGTTCACCAACACAAGATTTCAGGCGGAGATATGGTATCACAATATTCTCGACCGAAAGGTTGAGTGGGCGGGAATACTCGGACTTCATCACGGATCGATGGACAAGGAAAGCCGATCTGTTGTCGAGCGCCTTCTCTCCGAAGGAAAGATGAAGTGTGTGGTTTGCACTTCCAGTCTTGATCTTGGGGTTGATTTTTCTCCCGTCGATACGGTAATACAGATAGGTTCACCCAAAGGTATCGCCCGGATGCTGCAAAGAGCGGGACGGTCGGGCCACCGCCCGGGCGCTAAAAGCAGAATATACTGCGTTCCGACAAATTCATTTGAGCTTATCGAGTTCGCCGCCGCCCGCGCGGGTGTGGCAAAGAACAGGATCGAACCCCGTGAACCAATTGAGAAACCGCTTGATGTACTTTCGCAGCATATCGTTACTGTTGCCGCGGGATCCGGTTTTGAAAGTGAAGCGCTGTTCAATGAGGTCAGGAAGACCCACTCTTACCGCAACCTCACCCCTGAGGAATGGGAGTGGACGATGGAGTTCGTTATCCGCGGCGGAAAGGCACTCCGCGCTTACGATGAGTATTCAAAGATCAGGGAGGAGAACGGCTACTTCACTGTTGAGAACGAGCAGTTGCGGAGGCGACACAGAATGTCGATCGGCACAATAACCTCCGAATCGGAGGTGGTGGTGAAGTTCATGAACGGCGGAACAATCGGCACACTTGAGGAGAATTTTGCCGCGAAGCTTAAACCCGGAGATACATTCATCTTCGCCGGAAGGGCACTCGAATACAAAAGATTGAGGGAAATGGTGCTCTATGTAACCCTCTCCGACAAGAAAAAAGGTCCAATTCCCCAGTGGATGGGTGGCCGCATGCCCCTCTCCACGGAACTGGCAGCTGAGGTCAGGATAAAACTGCGGGAGTCACTCGAAGGAAAATATCCAGATCCCGAAATGGGGGCCATGGCACCGCTTCTTGATCTTCAGAGGAAATGGTCGGTCATCCCCGTTGAGGATGAACTCCTAATCGAGACGAAAAAGACCACTGAAGGTTATCACATCTTTATATACCCGTTTGAAGGAAAGTTGGTACATGAAGGTCTCTCTGCCCTGATAGCCCATCGGTTGGGGAAGATCAAGGCGGCCACATTTTCTTTCGCGAACAGTGATTATGGGTTCGAGATACTATCAAATCACCGTTATGAGCTTGATGAAGAGCAACTCGGCTGGCTGTTCTCGGAAGAGAATATTATCGAGGATGTTCTCGAAGTGACCAACTCCACCGAACTTGCACGAAGGAAATTCCGTGATATCGCGCGCATCGCGGGTCTGATCTTTCAAGGTTACCCAGGCAGCAGCAAGAAACCGAAACAGATACAGGCCTCGGGATCACTTCTGTTTGAAGTGCTGAGCAAATACGATCCTGGCAACCTCCTGATCCGGCAGGCCGAAAGGGAAGTACTCGAAACCCAGCTCGAAGAGCGGCGACTTATTTCATCAATGGCAAGAATGCGCGCGAGCCGGAAAAAAGTTATTGAGATACCCTATATCACCCCGATGGCATTCCCATTGATGGTTAACAGAATGAGGGAGAAACTCTCGAGTGAAAAGCTCTCAGACCGGATCGCACGGATGATCGCCTCTCTTGAAAACGCCGCTGAAAAGTGACGGGATGAGTAAATTACACTTATGATCAAAGATTTTCCTGATATTGTCATCCAAGAGAACCGTTTCATCGCCCTTCCTCAGAAAGCGGTTTACTGGCAGGAAGAGAACGCCCTTCTCGTTGCTGATGTTCATCTTGGCAAATCGGCCACTTTCCGTGTGGCCGGAGTGCCCATTCCCGAGGGCTCAACCGATGAAGACCTGCAGCGGCTAACTGACGCTCTTGAGATCACCGGCGCGAAAACCGTCTATTTCCTCGGCGATCTCACTCACCACCGCACGGGAAAAACGAAGGAGGTGATCGGTAAACTTCAGGCGTGGTTCGGGCAGAACACCGACAAGGAGTTCCACCTAATGACAGGCAACCACGACCGCCACTCAGGTCCCCTCGACGAGATCCCATGGATAAAAGTACACGATGAACTGATCATTCAGGATAAATTCATGCTCCGCCACTACCCGGAAAAGCAGCAGGGATATTATGTCCTGAGCGGCCACCTCCATCCGTCCGTAAAACTCAAAGGCCGGGGTGGGGAAAGACTACGGTTGGCCTGTTCGGTATTCAATAAGAACCTGGCGATACTTCAGGCCTTCGGATCATTCACCGGCAATTCAACACATGAACCCAAACCGGGTGAGACGATCTTCATAGCTCACAATAATGAGGTGTTCAGGCTGGGGATTTAGAAAATGTTAGATGTGCTGAGGACGCAGATACACACAGAGCAAACAGATTCACGCAGAGGAACTTCCGCGATAATCCGTTAAATCTGCGTGTATCCGCGTCCAATTCAACTCGTCCCGGTAAAAACCTTATATTTACACTATTAATCAAGAAAATTTCAGGCAGATGCAGAAAACAGACTATAAGAACGCGAAAGTATTTATTGCAGGTTACAGGGGAATGGTTGGCTCGGCCATCACCCGTAACTTACAGGCCAACGGTTACACCAATCTTCTACTTGCCGACAAGGGGGAAGTGGATCTGATGCGCCAGGAGAGTGTGGAAGCATTCATGGCGAAGGAAAAACCGGAAGTGATGGTTATCGCCGCTGCAAAGGTTGGCGGTATCCTGGCCAACAATACCTATCGCGCTGAGTTTCTTTACAATAATCTTATGATCGAAGCCAACCTCATCCACGCCGCTTATCTTAACGGCTGCTCAAAGATTGTTTTCCTCGGAAGTTCATGCATTTATCCGAAACTTGCACCCCAGCCGCTTAAAGAGGAGTCACTCCTTTCCGGTTATCTCGAGTACACCAACGAGCCTTACGCGATCGCCAAGATCACAGGTATAAAACTCTGCGAGAGCTACTACAAACAGTACGGCAGCAACTTTTTTTCGCTGATGCCGACCAACCTCTACGGTTACTATGACAATTTCGACCTCAACACTTCACACGTCCTCCCCGCATTGATCAGGAAGTTTGACACTGCCGCGCGAGAGGGACATAAAACCGTTGAACTGTGGGGAACCGGCACACCGAAGAGGGAATTCATGTTCGTGGATGATCTTGCCGAGGCGATCAGATATTCGATCGAGAGCATAAATGCAGCCGATCTCTATGAAAAAGGTTTAACTCACCTTAATGTAGGCACTGGCGTCGATCTCACCATCGCCGAACTTGCGCAACTGATCGCGAAAACCACCGGCTTCACAGGCGAGATTGTTTACGATACCACCAAACCCGACGGCACACCCCGCAAAATAATGGACGTTTCGCGGATCAACTCCCTCGGCTGGAAGGCCAAAACCTCACTTGAGGATGGCATCGCCCTCACTTACAAGTGGTACAGAGAGAATTATTAGTGGTTAGTGGTCAGTCCGCCGCGGCGGATGAGTGGTTAATTTTGGTGTAAAACTTTACTGTTCATCCCATTAACCTCTAACCACTTACCGTTAACCACTCCTAAACCGCCACCCCTAACGCCTTAAGGTCTGCAACCAGACGATGGTAATCAAAAAACTGAACGGCATGCCATCCGCAGTTGCGGGCACCTTCTGCATAGTCGATGATGTCATCGATGAAAAGATGTTCTTCCGGTTTCAGTCCTGAGTACTCCTCCACCGCACGGTATATCCCCTCCTCCGGTTTAACGAAACCCACTTCATCGGAATAAAACAGCTTTTCAAAGTGCTTGAAGAACTTGAAGTTCGCGTAACCGTATTTTCTATGGACGGGATTGGTATTCGAGAGGAGAAATGTTCTGTAGTTTTTGCTGAGTTTTTCCAGAAGTTCGGCGACATCATAGTTGATCGAGAAGATCTCCGAGTAAATGTAGCAGAACTTCTCGTGTGAAACCACCCCCTCCACTTCCGCGGCACGCATAAGCATTGGGATGTATTCATCCTCGGTCATCTTTCCCGCCTCGAACGCGCGGAAAAGTTGGTAGTTTTCTTTTACATATTCCATCACCCTGTCGCCCGCGCCGGGTTTCAGCAGGTTCAGTCTGTTCCTCGCCATTTCATAATTAAAAGGGATCAGCACCATCCCGAGATCAAACACAATTGCCTTTATTTCGCTCATTTTTACCATGGTTTTATTATCAATAATGCAAAAATATCGATATTTGCGGGGATAATTTGTGTTTACAGGAAGAATAAAAATTCATATGAAGAAATACTCAACTTTAGCCAAGGAAATGCTGGAACGCCAGAAACGTGACTGGGACTGGTGCGTGAAAGGCTACGGCAGCCTCGAAACAGTGATAACCCACGAATTCAAATACGACGGTTTCTCGCTCAAAGTGCAGTTCAACCCGGGAAGGATAACCTCCACCTCCGCGAAGGTCGATCCCAAAAGCATCAAGGAGAGGAAGTGCTTCCTCTGCGAGGAGAGCCTCCCCCCTGCTCAGGAACGGTTGCAGTACCGCGACGGTTACCACATACTCGTGAATCCATTCCCGATCTTTCCCGAACATTTCACCATACCGAAAACGGGGCACAACCCGCAGGAGATCGCGGGCCACTTCGAAATGATGCTTACCCTTGCCGAAGACATGGACGGCGAGTTCACGATCTTCTATAACGGACCGAAGTGCGGCGCCTCAGCACCCGACCATTTCCATTTTCAGGCGGGCACAAGAAATTTCATGACGGTCGAACACGATTTTCATTCACTTCAGACGAAATACTCAGTGGCTTCCAGGGATTTCAACGGGGTGAAAGTGAACGCCATCGACGACGGCATCAGGAAAATGATCTTTCTCGAATCAGAAAACAAGGATGCCCTCGCTTCAGAGTTTTACACGGTCTTCGACCGTTACAGCGCCCTGATGCACAAGGGCGAAGAACCATTGATGAACATCCTCGCCTGGAAGCACGGACACGGTTTCCGAGTGGTCGTCTTCCTCCGCGAAAAACACCGTCCCGCCCGCTACTTCGCCGATGGCGAAGAGAGGATACTCCTCTCCCCCGCCTCGGTCGATATCGGTGGTGTCGGCGTCATCCCCGTCGAAGAGGATTTCAACCGGATCACTCAGGAGATACTTACGGAGCTTCTCACAGAAGTTTTCGTATCGAGGGAGATGCTGGTTAAGGTTATGGGTTGATGAAACCCTGACTAACCAATTTGGTTGCAGGTTTTAACTTTAAGTCCTTTGGTTCAGCAGGCTCATTTAAAATCCACTTGGAAGCAAAGGTCTCGGCTTCTCTTTCTTTCGAGAGTACCAATCCCGGGTAATTTATTCCATTCAGGAATATATCCTTTTTTCCGTGGAGGAGGATGTGCCCAATTTGATGAAAAAGGGTAAGCTGAAATTGCTCATTTGACTTGATCTTATCTGAAAGTTGTATCAGTGGAGTCTCACCCGCGAGCCAACGGGTTGCACCGGTCAATGGAATTTTGTTAATAACTGGTGTAAGGACAATTTTAACACCCGATTTAGCAAGAAGTTCTTTCAAGCCGGAAATATCACCATTGGATGTATTCGGCAATCTCTTAATCACGGATAACGTCGTTTTGAGTTTTGAAGCCGAGAATTCAGGAACTTCGATTTCAGAAGCTTCAAGTTCACCTCTTCTCAACCATACTGAAATTGGCTCAAGTTTTTCCATTCCGAAAAGTGAGATACTGAAAACAGTTTTGAGCTTTTGATTGAGATAGTAATCCTCCCAGGCTGCATAAGATGCTATACCGAAGAACTGTAACAAAGCTTTTGTTTTCTCTTCTGGCGTCTTGGCTTCCGGCAACCAACCTTTATTAATCATTTCCGCAACAGGAAATCTTTTCATCCAGGGGATACTCTCTTTAAGAAGTTCCTCTTTTCTTTCCCGGGCTTTGAACTCATCATAGATCGATTGATATTTCAACCACATATAGGCAGGAATTCCAAGCGCGGTTTCAAATACGACTGCCATATCAGGAGTGATGGAACTTTCACCTTTGATGATCGCGGTGATAGTCTTCTCCGGTTTATTTGTCCTTAAGGCAAACTCTTTGTTGCTCATTTTCATTTCCTCGAGTTTCTCAGCCAGAAAAACTCCGGGGTGAAATGCAAATGGTGGATCATATGGGACTTTGGCTTCTCTACTCATGACAGTTTACAATCTCATTTATCTCTACTGTTTTAGTCTTTTGCAGATAAATCCGCCGGACTCATTTCAAATATACATTTAATTTGATTAACAGCAAGTGTAAATTAAAAACTCAAATCAAACACCATACAAAAAAACGGAGCCTGATAACAAACTCCGTTTTTAATCAATTAATTATAAAGCCGCTTCGAGGATCTTTTCGACCGTGAGGCCGAATTTTTCGTAGAGGGTGCCCGCGGGAGCGGAGGCACCGAAATGATCAAGTCCGATCACTTTGCCTTCCGTGCCGGTATACTTGTGCCAGCCGAAGGTTGAGCCGGCTTCAACGGCAACGCGGTTCTTCACTTCAGGAGGGAAAACCGAGTTTTTATAGTCAGCGCTTTGCTTTTCAAAGAGCTCCCACGACGGGAAGCTGACCACTCTTACCTTTTTACCGCTTGCTGTTAATTTCTCTCCGGCATTTATCGCGAGCTCCACTTCGGAACCGGTACCGATCAGGATAACGTCCGGTGTTCCTTCGCAATCACGGACGATGTACGCACCTTTTTCAAGACCGGCGACGGGATTGGCGCGATCTTTCACGACCGGTATACCCTGCCTCGAAAGGATCAGCGCTGTCGGTCCGTTGGTGTTTTCAAGAGCCGCCTTCCACGCGTAAACGGTTTCATGGCTGTCGGCAGGACGGATGGTTGTCAGTCCGGGGATCATTCTGAGGCTCATAGTGTGCTCAACGGGCTGATGTGTCGGTCCGTCTTCTCCGAGGCCGATACTGTCGTGAGTGAAAACATATATCACCTGCAGGTTCTGCATTGCCGCGAGACGGATGGTCGGACGCATATAATCGGAGAATACCAGGAAGGTACCGCCGAAAGGAATCATTCCTCCGTACATCGCGATTCCGTTCATCACACCGCCCATACCGTGTTCGCGGACGCCATAGTGGATGTTCCGGCCGGTTCTGTCGGCTGCCGAAAATGCCGGGAGACCCTTGAAGTCGGTCAGGTTCGACTCCGTAAGATCCGCCGAACCACCCAAAAGTGTCGGGTAGGCGTCAGCCAGTTTGTTGATCACCTTGTGGGATGATGCTCGTGATGCGAGTTTCTCGTTAAGATCCGGGAACATCGTTTCATTCACCGGAAATGATCCGGGTGCTTTACTGTTCATTATCTTCCGGAGAAGTGCCGCCTCTTCAGGGAACTGTGCCGTGTACTGTTCGAAGAGATTGTTCCATGACTGGAATACCTTCATCTTTTCTTCAACCGCCTGCGCGAAGTGGGTCCTGACTTCTTCGGGTACGGTGAAAGGTTCGGAATACTCCCAGCCGAGATTGGCTTTCGTAAGTTTGATCTCTTCCTCACCGAGGGGTGAACCGTGGGCCTTCGCGGTATCCTGTTTGTTGGGACTGCCGTAGCCGATGTTTGTCTTCGTGATCACGAGTGAAGGTCTGTCGCTGTGCTGTGCCTCGTGGACAATGAACCGTAGCGCCTCAATATCATGTACATCATAAATGTTGAAAACATTCCAGCCGTAGCTTAAGAAGCGTTTTTCGGTCTCATCAGTGAATGAGAGGGAGGTTTTACCGTCGATCGAAATACCGTTGTCATCGTAGAAAAGGATGAGTCTGCGAAGCTTCTGATTTCCCGCGAATGAAGCCGCCTCATGTGAGATCCCTTCCATCAGATCACCATCGCCGGCGATGGCATATACGAAGTGATCTAATATATCAAAACCGGGTTTGTTGAACTTCGCCGCCATAAACTCATAAGCGAGGGCCATGCCGATGGCGTTGGAGATACCCTGTCCGAGCGGACCCGTTGTTGCCTCGACTCCATCGGTGTGGTCACGTTCGGGGTGACCCGGTGTGAGGCTCTCCCACTGTCTGAAATTCTTTATTTCATCGAGTGAAAGATTGAACCCTGAAAGGTGCAGCAGCGAATATAAAAGCATGCTCCCATGGCCGCCCGAGAGGACGAAACGGTCGCGGTTGATCCACTTCGGGTCTTTTGGATTAAAGTTCATCACTTCATGGAAGAGGAAATATCCGAGGGGAGCAAGACCCATGGGTGCCCCGGGATGCCCTGAGTTCGCTTTCTGTACTGCGTCCATTGCCAGGGTTCTGATCGTGTTGATCGAAAGATTTTTAATATCCAATTTATCTCCGGTGTCTGAAATTCGAAAAATTATGAACCACAAATATACGAAAAGAGGCGGTGGTTAAGATTTTACGGTTTTGCCAATCCCTTCGAGTTGGTTAAATTTCCATAATGAATCAGTTGATTAATTTATGAAAAATCTGAAACTGCCAACCCTGCTCGCGCTTTTGATCGCGGCACTTCCCCTTTCGGCTCAGACCCTCGATCTGATCTTCGTTGATGGCGGCAACTACGTGATGGGTTGCTTTGATCCGACGATCCTCTGCGACGACGATGAGGCCGAGTTGAGGGATGTAACCGTCTACGGATTCTATATTTCAACAACTGAGATCACGCAGGGCCTCTACGAGGATGTAATGGGGCACAATATTGCGATCATCAAAGAACCGACGCTTCCTGTTAACAATGTAAGCTGGTTCGATGCCGTCAGATTCTGTAACAAACTCAGCCTTAAGCACAACCTGAACCCGTGCTACACGATAAAAGGACAGACCGTAACCTGTAATTTCCGGGCAAACGGGTATCGCCTTCCCACCGAGGCCGAGTGGGAATTCGCTGCAAGGGGCGGAAAACCCGGTAAGAACACCCTCTTCAGCGGCAGTAACGATCCCCTCATGGTCGGCTGGTACAAGGAGAATTCCAACGGCAAAATGCGTCCGCCAAAACAAAAAGCTCCGAACGAACTGGGGATATTCGATATGTCGGGGAATCTTTGGGAGTGGTGCTGGGACAACTACGGTCCCTATGATGCTGATGATCTTATCGATCCGAAAGGACCCGCAAAAGGGAACGGAAAAGTGCTCCGCGGGGGAGCATGGAACTATGAGAGCAATATAGCCCGGAATTCAAACAGATTTTCCGCCACACAAAACTCCCGTGCGTCGACGTTCGGTTTCCGGGTGGTTAAAAAGGCGGGTTAGTCCTCCCCTTTTTCGCTCAGTTTTCTCTTTAACTCATCAAGTTTGTTGAGTGCCTGAACGGGGGTGAGCTCTTCAACTTTAATATCCCCGATCTCTTTCCGCAGCGCGTCATCCGTGAATTCAAAGAGGCTCAACTGATAATAGCCGTGGTCCTCTGCTTCCTTCTTCGCTTTTTTTGCTTTCTTCACCTCGTATGGAGTGAGCTCCTTGCTCTCGAGGTTGGCAAGTATCTCTTTTGCACGGGAGGTTACCTGCGAGGGGAGACCCGCCATCATTGCGACCTGAATACCATAGGAGTGATCGGCACTTCCGGGAGAAACCTTGTGGAGGAAGATCACCTTGTCGTCATATTCACGCACCTGAACACGGTAGTTCCTGATCCTCGGGAAGATCTCCGCCATCTCATTGAGTTCATGATAGTGAGTGGCAAAGAGGGTTTTTGCAGCGCAGCGGGGGTTTTCGTGTAAATATTCTGTCATCGACCATGCTATCGAGAGTCCGTCGAAAGTGCTGGTTCCCCTCCCGATCTCATCGAGAAGTATCAGGCTTCTACCGGTGGCATTGTTCAGGATGTTGGCGGCTTCCTGCATCTCAACGAGGAAGGTACTCTCGCCGGCGGTGATGTTGTCGCTTGCCCCGACACGGGTGAATATCCTGTCGACAATCCCTATTTCAGCACGGCTCGCAGGAACAAAAGAGCCTATCTGGGCCAGCAGCACGAGAAGTCCGAGTTGTCTCAGGTAAACTGATTTACCCGCCATGTTGGGACCGGTGAGAACTATTATCTGGTTTTCTGTGTCGTCCATTATGTAATCGTTCGGAGTGAACTTCTCTCCCGGCGGGAGTATCCTCTCAACCACGGGGTGGCGCGACTCGTATATTTCGAGCTTTCCCGACTCATTAACCACAGGCTTCACATAGTTGTACTCAACCGCTGCTTCCGCGAACGAGAGGAGGCAGTCGAGCATCGCGATGTACTTCGCGTTCTTCTGTATCACCTCAGTGTAGGAAGCCGTAAAAATTCTTACATCATTAAAGAGTTCCGCTTCGAGCGATCGGGTGTTCTCCTCGGCGTTCAGAACCTTGTCTTCGTAAACTTTCAGGTCGGGGGTGATGTACCTCTCGGCGTTTACAAGGGTCTGTTTCCTTATATACTCAGGAGGTACCCTATCCTTGTGGACGTTGCTTATCTCGATATAGTAGCCGAAGACCCTGTTGTAGCTTATCTTCAGGGATGAAATGCCCGTACGCTCGCGTTCTGTGCGCTGGAGGTCGGTTATCCAGTCTTTCCCCGAATAAAGTATTTCCCTCATCTCATCAAGTTCGATGCTGTAACCCCGTTTTATCACGCCGCCATCGGCGAGGGAAATTGGGGGATTATCTGAAATGGCCTCTTCAAGTTTTCGCGTAACATCATCAAGTGCCACGAGGGATTCACGGAGTTTTACCATCACTGAATTGTCTGTCTCAAAGAGGATCTTGATCAGTTCGGGGATCTCCAGAAGCGAATACTTCATCGCCACCATTTCTCGTGGGGTTGCCCTTCCTGTGCAGATACGGGAGATCAGTCGCTCGAGGTCACCGATGCCTGAAAGGCTCTTCTTGAGCTTCTCGCGCATCTTTTTGCTGTTGTAGAGCACTTCCACCGACTCCTGCCTCTGGAGGATAGGCTCAAGAGAGGTCAGGGGTGAGGATATCCATTTCTTCAGGAGACGGCCACCCATCGGTGTTTCCGTCTTGTCGAGCACGGCGAAAAGGGTTCCGTCCTTGCTGCCGTCGGTCATCGAAAATGTGATCTCGAGGTTCCGCTTTGTTGCGGGATCGAGGATCATATACTCCGAGGGATTGTAGAGTTGTAGCCGGTTCAGGTGTGTAAGGTTGGCCTTTTGGGTCTCCTGCAGGTAATGGAGAACCGCACCCGCAGCTGAGACAGCAGAATCGATCTCACCGGCCCCAAAACCTTTCAGATTAACGGTTCCGAAGTGCTTCAGCAGGGTCTCCCTGGCGTATTCACGATTGAATATCCAGTCATCGATTTTGGTTACCCTTGCTTCACTCCCGGCTTTGGCAAGAAGCGCGGCTGTTTCGTCACGGTTTTTTCTGGCAGACAGGACTTCTGAAGGGGAGATAACGCTGATCTGGTCGGTAAGTCTTGAGGTTTCCACCTCAAAAAGGAAGAAATCCCCTGTTGAGATGTCACAGAACGCCACGCCTGAGACCAGGTCACCCCGGTTTATCGCCATCAGGTAGTTGTTCTTCTTGTGGTCGAGCACCTTGTCGGAGAAAACCACTCCGGGGGTTACCACTTCGATAACCTCCCTCTTTACAATTCCTTTGGCGAGTTTGGGGTCTTCGATCTGCTCGCAGATCGCCACACGGTACCCCGAGCGTACAAGTTTTGGCAGGTAGCTTTCGACCGCGTGATGCGGAAATCCTGCAAGCGGCACTTCACCGGCAGCCCCGTTTGCCCGTTTGGTAAGAGTGATCCCGAGTACCTTTGCGGCTATTTTCGCGTCCTCCTCAAATGTCTCATAGAAGTCCCCCATCCTGAAAAGGAGTACCGTATCAGGGTGTGCCTGCTTTATTTTATAATATTGGGCCATTAAAGGAGTTTGAGACATTTGGCGGATCAGTGGGGTTTTACCGGTGATTAACCTGTTGTAAATTGAAACTTTTTAAAAATACCGACAAAAAATAAGCAATTACGGTGGTTTAATATTTGTATATGAATCAATTATTTAACAATTTAAATATCTGTTTTATGCCAGATATTCATCATCATCGATCACACAAACTACAGGAGAGAAGCCGTGAAGCTTACTCTTAGGCGCAAAGTAATCTCGCTTGTGCTTTTCGCTGCACTAATACCGGTAATTGTAACCCAGATCGCCATGTTCGGGTTCAAAAATAATATCGCTGAAACCACCGAAGCAGAGCTCGACACCCTTGGCCGCGAAGCCCTCCGGCAGATCGCGTACGATATGTACAACCTCTGCATGACCTCCAACGACCTTATACAGGACAAAGTTGACCGTGCCCAAAAGGTTGCATGGGAGATCGTGGACAGGGAGGGTGGATTCAAGTTCTCGGAGGAGAGAACCGAGTGGATAGCGGTCGACCAGTTCACCAAGAAGTCGGATAAGATCGCGCTTCCAAAATTGATGCTGGGGAACAAGTGGCTGGGTCAGGTGACATCATTCGAGACCAGGGTACCCGTGATTGATGAGATGAAATCGCTTATGGGAGTTGTTGCGAGCATTTTCCAGAGGATGAATGAGGCCGGTGACATGATCCGCGTGGCCACTACAGTTTCAAATACCAACGGTCAGCGTTCACTCGGAACATTTATTCCGGCGCTTATGCCCGATGGCACAAAGGATGTTGTGATCGAGACGGTAATGAAGGGCTCTCCTTACAAGGGGATAGCATGGGCTGCCGGCTCGTGGTTTATCACATCTTATGATCCGATCCTGAACGCAAAAGGGGAAATAACGGGAATGCTCGTTGTCGGTGAACAGATCGAGGCGGTTCCCTCACTCAGGAAGAACATACAGTCTGTTACCGTCGGAGAGACCGGTACCGTAACAATCTACGGAGCCACCGGTGACCGTAAAGGGCGCTACATCATCACCCATGACGGAAAAAAAGAGGGTGAAAGTGCCTGGTTTGAGAAGGATGCCAACGGTGAGTATTACGTTCAGAAGATCGTGAACGACGCCGTTAAAGCCGAAGATGCAGTCTTCCACACTTATTCGTGGACCGAGCAGGGGAGCGGCAAAGAACCAAGAAAAAAGGTTTCTGTGGCAATCCACTTTTATAACTGGGACTGGGTTATAGTTGCCTCAACTTACGAGGACGAGTATTACTCAGCAAAAGCGAGCGTTGAAGAGGTGAGTTCCGGCTTCACTATCAACATGCTGCTGCTTACGTTCGGAATTGTCGCCTTCACACTCGTTGTCGCATGGTATTTCAGCAACAGGATAACAGATCCGATAACAAGTCTGATCGGAAGTGTTGAAAAGATAGCCAGGGGTGACCTTAAAGCCGGCAGTGACGAATTAAATGAATACAAGATCCAGAGGAGGTTTACACTCTTCGCCACCCAAAAACTGAATATAGATGATACTGACGAGTCACACTTGCTTGTGGCATCGGTCCGTAAAATGGCCTCAAACCTCTTCTCCCTGCTTAGCCAGGTCGGAAGTTCCGGGGTTCAGGTAAACTCTTCAGTTACGCAGATAACCGCATCGGCCCGGGAACTTGAAGCCACGG
>RHKR01000495.1 GCA_008363265.1 Chlorobiota bacterium | reverse complement strand
CCCTCCCCGATGCCGGATTTGAGGGGATCGGACGCAGGGATATTTTCGAATTCGATAAGAACGGTAACCCGGTGAAGTATCTTCAATACAGCTTCTCCTTCGAGGGTTATCTTACAGAGTATCAGATCGAATACGACAAAGCTGGATTCATATCAGCCGTCACTGCTACGGGTAAGGATACCACCGGGAAAAATATATTTTACACGGAGAAATACACCTTTAATTTCACGGATGGAAAACTCACTTCCATATCAGGTAAGGATCCCAACGATGAGGCGGGTAGATGGGGCACCGGAAGCTACAATTTCATTTACCGTCCCGACGGTTCCCTCGAAAAGATAACAGCTGGAAGTGCAGGCAAGGAACTTATTTACTGTGACGAAAAAGGGAGAATATTGCAACTGAAGGTCTTCTCGCAGGTTTATACTTACTACTACGACAAAAATGGCCGCGTCGCGAAGATCAATTATGTCGAGAGCTATAACGGCGACAACTGGGACTGGGTGTACAGTTACGACGCGAAGGGGAGCCTCCTCTCTGTGAAATCCACGGATGAATATACGATGGAGCAGAAAACATATACACCCGGAAAGGATGGTTTCCCTCTGAAAGCCAAACTTAAATACGAGACCAAGAGCAGCGGAAGGGCTGTTAATTACGAGTTCAGGTACACCAAATAAGTCCTTCAATCAAAATTGAAAAGAAACAGTATGAATATGAAACTGAAAGCATTCCTGTTGCTCGCTGTTTTTGCGCTTCCTCTCCTGGCGCAAAGCAGTAACCAACATATCAACTCGACCATTTATTATCTCCTTATCTCCGATATTACCGGAGGCAAACCGGATCATCATCTTTTGAACGATCCTGCCAAAGTTAAAGCCGCGAAGATCAGGAAAATGGAGGCAATAAAAGGTACAGAATATGCCGTGGGTTCTTCCGCTACAGATGAAAAGGGTATAAAAGCCTTCGGCCGCCGTGAGATCATCGAGTTCGACAAAAACGGAAATCCACTGAAGTACTCTTACTATAACTATTCTTGGGGAGGATCATTTACTGAGATGATCTTCACATACAATCCGAATGGCGATATTACAGGCGCATCTGTTTCATCCAGGGATACCACCGGCAAAAAGGTCACATGGTCGGGAAAATACAAATTTAAGACGGAGTCCGGCAGGCTCACCGGTATAACCTGGGAGGATGATCCGGGTGGAAAGAGGTCTCCATTATATGATAAATATGAATTTTCTTACCGGTCTGACGGCACACTTGAAAAAGTATTCGCGGGCAAGAATGGAACTGTTAAGATCAGATGCGACGAAAAAGGGAGAGTCTCAGTCTTTATAAGTTTCAACATGAGTTATCAGTACAATTACGATCTGAAAGGTGTTGTTAACGCTGAGCGTTATTTTGACACCGACGAGGAGACAGAGTGGGGAATGAATTATGAGTTTGATCCAAAAGGTAACCTGCTTTCAATTACTTCCGGTGATGAAAACAACTTTGAGCAGAAGATCTACACCCCCGGTAAAGATGGGTTCCCGGCCACAGCAAAGTACATTGAGCAGGGAAATGAAACTCGAGTTGGGGCAAATTTGGAATTCAGATACACAAAATGGTAAAAAAGAGGCTGCCCCTCTCGAGACAGCCTTTATAATTTATCATCCCGCCGAAGCCGGTTCGGACAACCGCCCTGGTTCGGTCTTCACGCCACTGGTATTATTTCATAAATGCCAGTTTGGCTGTGGATGTTTTCACCCCGTTATCCTCCGTTTTTAGCTTGAGGCGGAGCAAATATATCCCGCTCGGAACATTCAACCCGGAGAAATTGAGTGTGGTTTCATGCTTGCCACTTTCACGGTGGTACAGATCCTTCGTAACGATCTCCTCACCCAGAGCAGAAAAAACAGCGAGGGTGACCTCACCGGGTTCAGAGAGACGAAATTCAATTTTTACTTCCGGATTGAAAGGATTGGGATATGTTCTTACATCGATACCATAACCAGCAGGAAGGGATTCATCTTCGATCCCACTTGGGTTTATAGCCGTGGTATCCCCTGACCAGATCGTATAATAAAGTGGCTGACCCCACTCCAATCGCTGACATGCATTTCCTCCACCGTTACCGTGAAATTCACCGGCTGAAAAATCATCTACTCCATCACCGTTTATATCACCAACTTGCCCCATGTGACGATGGTACGAATCGGTATATCGTCTTCCAATAACAGGTGCTGGACCCCCAAGCAAAACAAGTGAACCGCCGGTTAAGGTATAGGATACAAATCCAAGATCATTGTAACCATCATTATTAACATCTCCGAGCAGTTTAGGCGTTTTTAGTGCAGTGCCTGTTAACCAAAAAGAAACATCCCTTGTAAGTGCATGACCTGATCCTCTTTTCCCAAAACTTATCTGTACATAAGAGTCGGGAAATTCTTTTGTCCACATCAACTCAGCCATTCCGTCCCCGTTTATGTCGGGTATTAT
>RHKR01000494.1 GCA_008363265.1 Chlorobiota bacterium | reverse complement strand
CCCAGACTGCCGAAGCCGAATTCGTTAAGAGCCTCTTCAAGTTTCTGCGCATTCCCGCTACTGCACTCAAGCCAAAGATCGAGATCCTTGGTGTATCGGGGATGTCCGTAAAATCCTACAGCATAGCCACCAACGACCAGATACTTAACGGATTTTTCGTTTAATAATTGAATAAACTCTTTGAAGTCCTGGGTAAGAGCCATATTTCCACAAGATGTATTCTGTTCTTAATTGCTCAAGATGATCCATGCGAGCCTGAACTGACTGAGTGAGCCAGTATTCACGGTCATTGCTCTTGTCACTGAGCTTCTTTTTGCTTACCGATCTCTCAATCATCTTTACGCTGAAACGGTTTCCTGCTCGAAGAGTTTGGAATATTCCTTTGCTTCGCGGCCGGTGTGAGCGCCTTTGTGGTAAGCATAACCGGTGATGAGGGGCATCGCGATAGTTGCTTCTGCGTAGACCATCTGCTCGTGAACGAGGTCGACCTTGCCCCATGAGCTTGCTTCCTTCAGTGTGCTGCCTGAAAGGGCGCCGTCCCTTTCGTCGGCAACGGTTATCTGGACTGCGTATTTGTGCATCGGGGCATCGCCTTCGAGAATCTCGGCAGCTACAACGATATCCTGTGTGAAGTTCTTCGGAACTCCGCCACCGATCATGTAGATCCCTGACTCACCGGCTGCGATCTTGATCTTTGTGAGTTCGAGGAAGTCTTTTGCCGCATCGAGGGAGACATGCGATGTCGGGTTTTTGGTCTGATGCATTACAAAACCGAAACCGGCCGAGCAGTCGCTGAACGCGGGGACGAAGATCGGCACATTTTTCTTGTAGCAGGCATGAATGATGCTGTCGTCGCATTTTGGACCAACTTCATCGAGGTATTTACCGAATTCCTTAAGGAACTCTCTTGATGAGTAGGCACCCGGTTCCATGGAGTCGAAGATCTGAGCTGTTGTGTCGTCGCATATCCTGAGTTCATCTTCATCGATATAGGTATCATAGATCCTGTCGATGGCGAGTTCTCTGAGTTCAGCGTCATCAACGAACTGTGAACCGATGTAGTGTTTGAATCCAAGGGCTTCGAAGAAGTCCTGATCGACCATGTTGGCACCGGTGGATACGATAACGTCAACCATGTTGTTCATTACCATATCGTAGACCACTTTTTTGAGTCCCGCAGAGAACAGCGATCCCGCCAGAGTCAGTATTACGGTGCATTCTTTATCACGAAGCATCATTTCATAAATTCTAGCGGCTCTGTTCAGGTTTCTCGCCTGGAAGGCCATTTTCTCCATTGCATCCACCAATGGGGCGACATTATGTTCTTTGATATCAATGTGTTCGATAACACCTTTCAAGAAATCTGACTTTTGGGGCATCTTGGGGGGACTCCTTTCGTTGGAATGGAAAACTAAAAAATTATAACCTGCAATAAAGCAATAACAAAACTTAAATGCAACCGGTTTCAGACTTTACGGGAAAATATAAAATATACGGAAATGGTGCTTGAAATTTTTTTAAAATTTATTCACTTGAGTTGTTGCAATTATAAAAAATTATGCTTAACTTGCTAAACCATATTGTGACGTGTATCAAGCGCCGCAAATTTAATCGACGGAACACATTATAGTTGATTCAAAATTGGAAAGTAACGCAGCCTTATTGCACAGCAAAAGAGGCGTTCAGCAAGTAATTAACTAATCAACTCAACATCAACATCAATTTGAGGTAAACAATGAAAAAATTGTTCCTTGTTGTTTTCACCCTGTTCTTTGTGAGCAGCGTAGCCTGGGCACAGAACGCGGCTGAAAAAAATGTAACGGGTAAAACCTATACACAGGCTGAAAAAGAGAGACTCGATCTCATCGGCCATCCGGCCACTGACTGGTCGGTGGGCACCCCTCACAATGTGACCGGTATAGTTAAATGGTCACAGGGCTTTGAGGGAACAGATTTCCCTCCAGCCGGATGGGCAATGCACCAGCTTGACGGTGGTGCCAACCCATGGATCCGCTACACAACATCACCTATTTTCGGTACAGCTTCGGCTTCCGTAAGGTGGGAATCAGCCACACTCGCAAACGACGACTGGCTAGTAACCCCTTCATTCCTCGTTGACGCGGCTGACAAACTGAATTTCTACGCAGTTGGATCAAGCAGTTTTACTGATTCGATCATTGTGTATGCTTCAACAGCCGGTGGTGTTCCACCAGCGGGATACACCAGAATTGCTGCTTTCAGACCTCTTGCAGCTCCTGCTCAGAGATTTGAAGTCAGCCTTGCTGCTTTTGGCGGACAGACCATTTACCTCGCTTTCCAGTATAAAGAGCTTGATCAGTTAAGGCTTTACCTTGACAGCGTTTATGTTGAGACAGGCGTTCCCAATGACGTGGGTATGGTTTCCCATAACGTAGGTGGCGAACTTAACGGTGGAACTCCATTGACTCCGACCGCAACAGTTAAGAACTTCGGTTCCGCTACTCAGACATTCA
>RHKR01000493.1 GCA_008363265.1 Chlorobiota bacterium | reverse complement strand
ACTTCACGCAATGCTCCACATCATCTCCATGACGAACAGTAACATAATCTGGATCGCGACTGCACAAAGCATAGCCTGGCACTTCATCGGAAGAAACTTCAGGGCTGCACCTTTGTTCGAGTTCAGAATGGCTCTTGAAGACCTTAACCGCGACAGGATGAAGGATATCATCCTTAAACGACAGGAAACCGCCGGGTTCACTTTCAAATTCGCCAAGGACGATCTATATCTGCTCAGAAAAAAGTTTTTCAGTTCGTCGAAAATGGTTGAGGAACAGACATATCTCAGCAGGATATACTTCGACCGGCTGACAGAATACTCAGGCGGTAATATCGTCGCCGGAATGAATTACTGGCTGAATTCGATCGTGAAGATCGAAGAGAACACCCTCACGATCCGGACATATCAGCCATATCCCTACATCGACCTTTCGATCCTTGACCTGAAAACAATGACCGCACTTCATGCCGTCATACTTCACGGCGGACTGAAGCGCAGCCACCTCGCTGAATCTCTGAACATTCCTGAGAAGGAAGCCGGAGAAATACTCAACAAACTCTATTCAATGGGGATACTCAGGATTGGCGAACTAACAAAAAGCCATGACTATTACTACACCAACAAGTTCAAGTTCAAATCGATCGAGCGGGAACTGATCCGGAGAAACCTGTTACCCGGAGAGGCGGAGGACTGATCATGAAACTGTTGTTATTACTCCTGCTTATGATCCCGCTTCAGGCGCAACAGCCCGGAGAGCGTAATAAACCTGTGGATGTGCAGCCCGATTCAGCCACCGTGGCCGATACTACAGTTTCAGCCGATTCACTCTTCAGGATAGATACGATCTTTGTGATCGATACCGTCCGGCTGACAGAAAAAGCTGATACCACAGAGAAGAAGCTGGAACCTACTTTCATATTTATCGATTCGACCTCAAACGGACTCCCTTCATTCGGTGACATGGTTAATTCGCTGAATCCGGTGCGACAGATAGGTATCTTCCGGTTCGCGCTTATGATCTTCATCGTAGCAGTGGCCTCCGCACTATCAGTTGCCCTGACATCTTTCAAGAGATACGCGGCGATAAGAAAACAGAATGGCAGAACGATTAAAAAGTTCCTCCCTCTTCTGAACTGGGCCATCTGGTTCCTGGCCGCGTTCCTGATCCTGCGTTTGGTCTTTCTGAACACTCAACTCCTTGTGGTCTTTCTGATCGTGCTCACAGGAGTTATCCTCGGGGTTGCAGCACTTCCCCTTGTACGTAATCTTCTGGGAAGGATATTCATCCTCTCAGGCAACATGTTCAGCATCGATGACTATATAAAAACATCTGTCGCGAAAGGTTTTGTAAAGGAGATCGGCTGGAAGCATATCACGATACTGAATGACGAAGGATCGGCAATATTCATACCGAACTCATATTTCATCGAGAACACCTTTGAGAACATAAGCCGCGGTAAAAAAGAGGAATTGGTGTCACTCGATTTCGATTTCCCTTCTTCATACGATCCCGGCACCATCCTCCGGATACTGAAGGATGCCGCGGTGTCGAATCCGTTCCTTTTTGTCAATATCGAACCCGAAGTATTTATTAAGAAGGTTGACTTCTTAAATGGCCGGTTTACCGTAAGAGTAAACATGTATCTCTATGATTCGGCTTATATTGACGAGTTGTACGACGCGATGAACCAGTCGGTTCTGAAAAAATTGAGACCATATAGAAGCGAGATTGACATTCATGGAGATTAAAGAGATCAAACACCGCAACCCCCTTCTGTGGTGGCTCAGGATATTCCTGGTAGTCTCTGCGGCGGTGGGTTTCGTCACGATCATTCTGGAACACGGGTTCCGCCTTAACTTCGTTGAGGAAGTGATCATCAATGCCCTCTCGATCGGGGTGGTGGCTATCTTTGTCATCTACCAGCTTGTAAATTTTTACTATGCGGAGAACAAACTTTCCTTCCTCCGGGCACATCTCTTCGAGACCCTGGTAATTGTCTTTCTGCTCGTTGAAGGTGTACTAACACTTCTTGGCATGAGTATCATTCAGAATGTCGGAAACACACTTAATATTAAGAATCTGACATTTCTCTACGTGGTGCTCGCCCAGATATACATTGTTCTCGGAATCATCCTCGGAGCGGTCAGGTACAATCAGAAGATACTCGAATCGAAGATCCACCCGGCCAGGCTCTTCATGCTCAGTTTCGCCGGAACAATTCTCGCGGGTGCACTCCTGTTAATGCTGCCTGCAGCTTCAAACCTCCCGGGTGGTACAAGATTTGTCGATGCGCTTTTTACCTCGACCAGCGCGGTCTGCGTTACAGGTTTGACTGTCCTTGATACCGCGAAAGATTTTACACGGTTCGGACAAGTGGTGATCATGCTCCTCTTCCAGATCGGCGGTTTGGGATTGATGACCTTCACGACATTCTTTGCCCTCTTCCTCTCTGGAGGTCTGGGAATAAAGGAGAAGTTCATACTCCGTGAAATGATGCAT
>RHKR01000492.1 GCA_008363265.1 Chlorobiota bacterium | reverse complement strand
CTACGAAGGCGGCCTCGATACCCTTACCGCGCTTGATGATCCATTCATGAAAAACTTTTTTAGCCCCGAATATATAGAGGACCAAAATGGGTGAACCCCACAAATTTCTCAGACTTGGAATTTTTGTAACCGTCGGATTGCTGCTGTTTATAGTAGGTATCTTTTATATCGGAAGCAAGCAGTCCCTGTTCGAATCAACTTACACTGTAAAGGCCTACTTCAAGAACATCGAGGGACTCAGGGTCGGTGCTCCCGTCCGCCTCGCGGGTATCAACATCGGCGCTGTATCGCAGATCTACCTTGCTCCCGACACTTCGGGACAGGTTATGGTGGTGATGAACCTCGAAAAAGAAGTAAGAAGATTCATCAGGAAGAACACTCAGGCGTTCGTTGAAACAGAGGGACTTGTTGGCAATAAGGTTGTTAACCTCCAGAAAGGGACTGTCGATCAGCCTGAAGTGGATGACGGCGGTTTTATTATCGGCATGAACCCTCTCGGACTGGCTGCAATTCTGAGCGAGATCACCGAGATCCTCGGCTCCACAAAATCGATGACCACCGACCTGGCCGGCATCATGAAAAAGGTGAATTCGGGTGAAGGTACGATCGGCAAACTGCTGACCGATGACAGAATTTATGAGAACGCGAATGTCATCCTTCTAACCGCCAACCGCGGACTGGAAGAAGCTGTATCCAAATATGACACACTGGCCTCGATAATCACCGAACTGGGCAAGAATATCAATTCTGTCGTGAAGAATGCCGATGGCGTCCTCTTCACAATGGACACGCTCATGGCACATGTTGATGGTGTAGTGAAAGACGTAAAAAGCGGCAAAGGCGTGATCGGCAAGCTGGTAAAGGACGGCAGTGAGACCGACATCACTGTAAAAGAGATGCTCAACGAACTCCTCGGTATCACGAAGGAAGTGCGGGTTGGTGCAGGCCGTTTCTCCGAGAACATGGAAGCCCTGAAGCGCAACTGGCTCTTCTCAACCTACTTTGAAGAACGCGGCTATTACGACAAATCGGGCTACGAAGTAAAACTCGAAGACTACATCCAGCAGATCAACGACCGCATCAAAGATCTCGACGAGCGTATCAAAACCCTAAAAGAGCTCGAAAAGAAACAGGTTACGAAGAAATAACCTAACCCCGCCAGGGGGTTTTGCGGCCTCTGCGAACTCCGCGGTTTAAAACAAAAAAGGCTGCCCTCTCACGAAAGCAGCCTTTTTTATTAATATTTACTCTTGGCTAAGAAGCGAGCGCGGGGATATTCACCCTGGCGTATTCGAATGCTCCGAACATCACGCCGGTGTAGAAGAGATCACCAAAAACACTGTACTGATAGAAAGGTATGGCAGCCACGTAGCACTGAACCAGACCCGCGAGATCCATCGAGTAGAAACCACCTGAAAGCCATACGGCGAAATTGGTAACCACAAAGAAGAGAACGCTCGAAGCTACTGCCGCGCCGGCTGTCTTCATCACTGAATTCTTCTCTCTCAGAAGCATGCCTATCGCAACGATGGCCGCGAAACTCAGATAAACCGCCCACATTGTGTTATGGAAACCGATCACAAGATCGGAAAGGAACATCGCAATGAAAGGAACCGCGTACGCGAATTTCTTATTGCTGATATACGCGCCGCCAAAAAGGGCCATGGCAGCCACAGGCGTAAAATTCGGCCAGTGAGGCAAAATTCTCATGATCGCGGCCAAAACTATCATGCCCGCGATTAAAATAAACTGGTTCTTGTGTTCGATTTTCATTATGTCTCCGGTTCTTCGCAAAATCTTTTATCGTAAAGGTGTAATTTAACTTAATTTCCCCAAAAATAAAACATGGTTGAGCGATCAATAGTTTACAATTGTGATGCAGCCCGGATTAAGTCCTGTGCCGAAGCGCCTGACCTCGTTCCCCTGCAGGTCGTAAACCGCCACTTCCCCATTCTGCATGTAATCTTTCGGATTTGAAATGTAAAGCAATTTCTCGACGGGATCATATGAAAGGGCGTACGCCGAGGCGTAGATCGAGTTGATCGCGGCTCCATTGATCACAAGTTCAGGAGTTGGTGCCACCTTGTTCAGGTCGAGCTTCATTATGCCCAGGTTGTTCAGCACGTATACGATGTTATCCTGAGTAACTATCGCGTCATCCGGATTCTGGGTAACTATTATCGAATCGGTAACGCTGAGTGAATTGGGGTCGATCTTGTAAAATGCCCCACCGATGTTGCTTGAATCGTAACGACCCTTGCAGACAGTGTAAATGAAATTGTTCCTGTCTTTTATCATGTTTATTGGATTGGTGCCGACCGTGATGGTTTTAACAACACTCTCTGTTGCGAGATCGATCACCGATACAGTGTTTCCTCCTCCAAGTCCCGAATTGGCGACAAGGTCACTTTTCGTGGCGAAAACCTGTCAGGATGGAGGGCATATGTTACTGTAATGGGAAGGCGGATTTTAGAAGGAGTAGAGCTCACTGAAGATGTATTT
>RHKR01000491.1 GCA_008363265.1 Chlorobiota bacterium | reverse complement strand
CCGGCCCGCCATATTTTTCGTAGATCACTGTACGCATTATTAAACTCCTGTTATTATAGTTGGAAAAAAGAAGTTCGATAATTTATTCAATGAGCCGGGAAGCAGACCGGTCGCCATGATGAACGGTCGGAAAAGATTTATTGACGGTCTAAGCGGGACCTGCCTTTTCAGCGAACTCCTTGAACTGCACAAGGTACTTCATGCTTTCCTTTTTAAATGCCCCCGGCATCAGGAACGCGATGATCTTCATAAAACCGCTCATTCTAAATTCATTTTCGGTTTTGTAAAGGGTACGGTTCTCATCAAGGGGAATGAAGAAGTTCTTTGTCTCATTCCAGACACCTTTGGCCTCATAAGTGCCTGAAAACTCATGGGGCAGGTTGCGCACTGTGATGGTTTCGATCATTTCGATCTCCCTTTTCCCCATGATATACTTCAGGCGCGATTTTGCCCCGGGCTGGCCGGGTGTGCCACTGAGGGAATCGAAACTGACTAATCCCGGTTGCCAGTGCTTTAGATTGTCGATGTTGTCAAAAAGTTCGACAACTCTGGAGACAGGCAGACCTATCTCGATCTCGCAGGTGAATTTCATTTCATACCTCGGTTGATGAAGGGAAAACGATTAAACATTACAAATATAATCCATTTGCAGTATTATTATTTAAGGAAATTCATTCATAGTGGATATTAGCGTTATTTTTTCACGATCGTCTATTTACAGTGAACAATTATTAAATAATTGTTTAAATTAGACCCTCATAATTTGAACCGGAATGAGATAAATTGAAAAAGCTGTTTACAGTGCTTAACATGCTTCTCCTGCTGTCTGTCATAACGATGGCGCAGACACCGGGACTGAGGAAAGTAACACTCCAGCTGAAGTGGTTGCACCAGTTCCAGTTTGCCGGCTATTATGCCGCGATCGAGAAGGGATTTTATGCGGCGGAGGGCCTTGATGTCAAACTGCTTGAGTATGATGAAAACAGCAGGTCGGCTGATGCTGTGTTCGACGGGAGGGCAGAGTTCGGCGTGAGCAATACGGATGTGATCCTTATGAAAGACAAGGGAAGGGATCCCGTGGTTCTCGCGGCAATATTTCAGCATTCGCCACTGGTTCTGGCAGCTTCACTGAAAGCGGGTATTACGCATGTACACCACCTCAAGGGAAAGAAGATTGCGATCGAGGATTATGAAGGGGGTCTGCTGACCTACCTGGCGAGTGAGGGGCTACCTGCCAACAGTTTTACGAGGATCAAACACAATTACAGTATTGAATATCTTCTCACAGGCAAGGTGGACGCGACCACAGTCTATATCACCGATGAGCTTTACGAACTGGACAAGGCGGGGTTTAAGTACACCCTTTTCAACGGAAGATCGGCAAACATCGATTTTTACGGTGATGTCCTCTACACTTCCGGGAGGCTGATGGAGGAGGATCCTGAACTGGTTGAAAAGTTCAGGCGGGCCTCCGTTAAAGGGTGGAGGTACGCGATGGCGAACAGTGACGAAATAATTGATATTATACTGGCGAAGTATTCCAAAAGAAAGACCCGGGATCACCTCAAGTTTGAAGCCTCTCAGATGAGGGATCATCTTTTAACCGATGTAGTCGAGCCCGGTTATTTCAGCAGGGGAAGATGGGAGTCGATCCTTGCCATTTACAAGAAGGCAAATATTGTGAAGGATGATCTCACGATCGACGGGATGCTTTACACCGATTATACCGAAGGGCAGCCGCTTCCATGGGGGATAATAACAGGCGGTGGAGCAATAATTCTGGTTTCATGGTTGATCTTCTTTGTGATCTACCGTTCAAGAAAGAGGTATATTCAAGAGTTGGCGATCAACCAAAAGCTGACCGCTGAACTCGCGGAGAGCGAGTTGCTTTACCGTTCACTCATGGATGCCTCCCCGGATCCCATAGTGATCACCGATATGACCGGCCGTGTAGTTATGATCTCTCCAATTGTTAACCTGCTCTACAGATATGTCTCAGACGAAGAGGTGTTCGGCAGGCAATTAATGGATTTCATCCATCCCGATGACAGAGCGAGAGCCATTGAGAAGATCGGACTTTTAATGAATGGGATAAGAACAGGGCCTGCAGAGTACAAAATTCTGAGGGGAGACGGGACAATACTTGAAGTAGAGTCGAATGCTGAACTGATCCCTGATGCCAAAGGTGTCCCACACAGAATGCTGACGATATCAAGAGACATCACCGAGAGGAAAGAGAGCACCAAACTCATCGAGGAACAGAACGCTGCCCTTAAAGAACTGAACAAGGAAAAAGACCGGTTTTTCTCGATCATAGCCCATGATCTTCGCAATCCATTCATGGGGCTGCTTAATCTTACCACCATTCTTGAGGAAGACATTGAGCACCTCTCGCAGGAAGAGATCAGGAAGATGGCAGGAAACCTGAGGGGCATTTCAGAAAAAACCTACATTTTGCTGAACGAACTGCTCGACTGGGCCAGATTCAAGCGGGGGCAGATGGAGTATGACCCT
>RHKR01000490.1 GCA_008363265.1 Chlorobiota bacterium | reverse complement strand
CATTTGAAACTCGCTGAGTGCACGCGCCGCCCGTCGGGAATGACACCACGGCATCCTTCATCTTCTTTGTGCCCGAGTCGTCGATCCGCCAGATCACAGCTCCCGTCTTGCCGTTCAGGAGATAGACCGAGAAGCGGCCGTTACCGTTCGATTCGTTGCCGCTCGCCGTTGCGAGAATATCTATCGTGCCGTCGCCGTTCCAGTCGCGCTTTCCGTCGATACCGTTGATATCACCGAGATCGTAGTTCACGGAATCGCCGAACTCCCAGAGTTTATCGCCCGTGGCGCCATCGATCATATACACATACTCGCTTCCGCCGGCGGTGCCGATACAGACATCACCAATTCCGTCGTTGTTCACATCAGCCACCGGCATCAGCGATCCAACCCTGGAGACCGACCCCGCATCGTTGTTGTTCCGGTATGAGTTGAACTTCCAGAGGATGTCAGCGCCGACCGATGAATTTCCGTTGTAGGCGATTGTGTAGTAGTTGTCGGTTGCCACGATCATGTCGGCAATGCCGTCACCGTTCAGGTCGCCTGCTTTCTTGATGAACTTTGCCGAAAGGTCGTCGGCACTTGTTTTCGGATTGTCGGGGATGACCCCCTCCCAGTACTTCGCGCCGAGCGATGAGTCCATGGCGACCACCATCGTCATAAGCGGCACTTTGAACTGAGCGGCGTTCGTTGCGTTGGAGTAGATCCTCAGTGTGTCTTTGTGCAGTCCGAACGACTTCGGCCAGGTCCACACCCTGAAGGTTACCGAACCGACCGAATCGATCTGAAATCCGGCGGGAGGCTTCGGGATAAAGTAGGTTTCGGTATCAAACGAGAGTGAATCAACCAGAACGGGTGCCGAACCTACATTGCTTATCGTGATCTCCTTGTAGCCGTTGCTTCTCACCCGTTTATTGCCATAGTCGAGCGAGGGACTCGAAACCGCGATCACGGGACCGACATAGATACCCCGGCCGTTCAGTTTGGTCTTGGAGAAGGCAAAATTTATATCGTTGTGATAGATCAACACGCTGTCTTTGTAGTAAACAGGATCTGTCGGTGTGAACCTGACGGGGATCTGCGCCGACTGCCCCGCCGGAACCAGCAACGGGAACTGCTGATCAGTTGTAAAAGCCGCCGCGGAGAACTTCATCGAATCGATCCGGAGCGTACCCGTACCGACATTGTTCAGAAATATCTGCGAAGTGAAGTTCGACCCGATCTGTACATTTCCGTATTCGATCGCGGTGGTAACCAGTTGTATCTGCGGGGTCCCTGAACCGCCGAGATCGAACTTGTAGAGTGCCCTTTGCGTGCTGCTGCCGATCACCCTTGCGAGAAGCCAGAGGTAGCGGCCGTCCCACGCGAGGCCACGGGGCGAGATCGAAGCTCCCGTACCCTGCGGCACGGGGAAAGAGAAGAGGGTATCTTCTGTCTCGATATTAACCGCGTAGATCCTCTCAGGGTCACCTTCAAAGTTCTCCATAACATAGAAGAGCGTGTCGCCCTTCATGGTTACCCCCTGGGGTTGCAGGCCGAAAACAGGGAGAGTGTCAACAAGTTGCTTTGTGGCTACATCGATCTTGTAAACACCGGTTGAAGTGTTGGGGTAATAAACGGAGAACCAGAGCCCGCCACGGTCGTACGCGGTGCCGCCCATGTAATAGGTGGTCATGTTGATCGAATCCAGCACTTCACCCGCGGTGGTAACTTTTCTGAAGTTGTGGCGGGAGGTGAGGCGTTCGTTATACCAGAAGTGGGTTCCGTCCCACCCGAGCCCTTGTGATTCGCGCAGGGTCGGGTAGTTTATCATTATACTGTCGGTTACATTGCCGAGGGTATCCATCCCGATCAGTTTCCCTTTCAGGCCAGTGGTCGAGCTCGCGGTCGAGAGCCATAGCTTGCCATTGGCAAAGACGAGTCCGTAAGCGGAGTTATAGTAGGCCGATGCAGGCAGTGGGATGGTTTTCACCAGTGACTGGGCGTTGATGCCCAGAATAAAGAGGGAAAAAAGCAGGATCACTTTTTTCATTGTAACCTCCTTTGTTAAGGTTGAAGGTTAGTCGCGGGGATGCTCCCCGCACCATTTTTTAATGTAAGCGGCGATCCCGGGAGTCGGGGTTCCGGGAGTAAAAAGGTCGCCCGTGCCGGGTTTCTTAAGCTCTTCCTTGTCGTTCCCGGGGATTATCCGGAGAACCGTCAAATAATGTGTACATTTTATCAAAAAAATTTTGATCCAAATTTAATACATTTTTGGGGTTAATAAACACTGATCCATGGTTAATAAAATATAAAGGCTGCCCCCTTCGAGGCAGCCTTTATTTTTGGACAATACCGGTGAAATCTGACCATCCTTCATCCCGCCGGAGGCGGACTCCACACTCTATACTCCACACTCCACACTAAAACACTTACTTGATAAACAGCATCTTGTCAGACTTGATGAACACTGCCACAATTGACCCGCTCACATCGTAAACCCTCAGGATCACCTCTCCCGGTTCTTCAAGTCTGAATCTTATTGTTGTCGATGGATTAAAAGGATTTGGATAGTTTTGGTAAAGTACCACTCCCTTCGGTGTAATATCTCCCGCTTCGGCAATGTCTGTAAGTACCACCGTTACACTGTCCCATTTGCTTACGAGTCCCTGGTTATCCTTCGCTGTGATTTTGTAAGTGTAGTTTCCCGTTGGATCAGACAATGAATCGATGTAAATAGTGTCTCTGCCTGAGTATATTCTGTTTAAGTCTCCCGGGATGAAATAAGGGTCTCTATCCCTGTGAAGTGAGAATGAATTGAAATCCGCCTCCGTGCCTCCCCTCCAGTGAATCTCCATTCTCCCCTCGCCTTTTAGGAGAGTGCCATGGGCATCCCCTTGGGAGGGTACCGGGGGTGAGGTAACAAGAGTAAACCTTGGTTTCTTTGGTGCCAGGTCCAGATAGTCGTATCT
>RHKR01000489.1 GCA_008363265.1 Chlorobiota bacterium | reverse complement strand
GGCTCGATCAGAACGATGCGGCGCAGTCGGGCTCGTTCCTTATCTCCGTTTCGGATGACTCAAACCCCCTCGGCACCTGGCGCAACTGGGTGATTCCTTCTTCATGGAACGGAAACAATTTCGCGGGGAACTGGGGCGACTATCAGGGTGTCGGCTACGATGAAGAGTCACTCCTTATCACAGCCAACCAGTTCTCGTTTGCCGGTTACTTCGACTACGCAAAGATCCGCGTGATAAAGAAGAGCGACCTCTACTACACCACTTCTGATACCTGCAAATGGTACGATTTCTGGAGCATCTCATTCCCCGGAGCGAGCGGTCGGGTCTTCAACATAAGGCCTGTAATTCATCAGTCGCCTTCGGATACCACATATCTCGTACACATACCTTACTACACCGGTACTGCTTACGCGGTTTACCGGATAATGTATGGACAGGATGGAGTTCCGCCACTTAACGGCTCGGTTCTCAGCGTGACCCAGTTCCAGGATCCGCCTCAGGCAGCGCAACCCGGAGGGGCGGTGCTTGAGTCAAGTGGGCCCGAACTTACCAACGAGCCTGTCTTCCGCGACGGTCACATCTGGTTGGCGCACTCAACCCGTAACCCCACAAGCCTTTCATATTCAGCGGTACGCATCTGCCGGTTCGATCCGAAAACTGTTCAGGTCGTGGAGCAAATGACATTCGGAACCGCTAACAAATGGTATTTTTACCCTGCAATAATGTCCGACAAAAACGGAAACATCGTTTTCACTGCCAGCAGGTCAGGCCTCGATGAATACGTAAGTGCATACTACGTTGGTAAAGCCTCGGGCAGCACTTCATTCACCCAGCCCTACCTCCTCAAGGCGGGCAGGGGACCATACAACAAAGATTACGGAAGTGGCCGCAACCGCTGGGGTGACTATCTTGGTATTTCGATCGATCCTGCAGGCGAGAGCTTCTGGATGATGAGCGAATACGTTGCCAATCCACATAACTGGAGCAATTGGATAGGCGAAGTGCGGATGATGCCTCTTCAGGGTGCCTCGCTTAAAACCAGCACTGCCTTCCTCGACTTCAAAACACTCGAGAGAACGAAAGAGAGAGACACCATTACCGTTCAGCTTGTGAACGTCGGGTCGCAGCCTCTTGTGGTTTCAGCGATAGGGAAGTCGAACCCGAATTTCCAGCTTCTGGGGCCTGCCACATATCCCGTTACCATCAACTCGTTCGACTCGCTTGCAGTGAAAGTTGTCTGCAACCCCCAGGTCACCGGTCTGCTTAAAGATACACTCGTGATCGATGACAACGACGCGGTGGCAACACGCATCCCCGTTGTGGTTGAGTCATACGATCTTAATCCCGCGCAGCCGCAGAAGATTTTCGCAGTTACAGGTGCCACAAACAGCGGAAACACCTACTCGATCAATAAATCGAGCGGCGAATCAACACTTATCGGACCTTCCGGCTCCAATGCTTTCGTCGCGATCAAGGCCCATCCGAAGTCGGCTGTGATCTACGGAGTGAAAACCTCCGTTGACGGCAGTGAGATATGGAAAATGGATGCCAACACCGGGAAACTTTTCATCAAAAAAGCGATCGATGTTACCGAGATAAACGCGGCCGCGTTCGACACCTCCGGAACACTTTATCTCCTTTCAAAACGGAACATTATCTACAGATTCGACGAGGTTGCAAATACCTCAACAAGAGTGGATTCTGTTAAGTCAAGCACCGCCGCCATCGCATTCGATCCGTTCACCAACCTCCTTTACGGCGCGATCTACAAACCCCTCGGCTCCGGAAAAGACCAACTCTACAGGATCAACCTTGGCACGGGCGACACCATAAGAGTCGGCAACCTCGGCAACGGTAAACCCCTCCGCGATATCTTTTTTGATGAATCAGGAAGCATGTTCGGTTTCATGGGTTCACCATCCGAAGTGGCATCTCTCGTCTCTATCAACAAGGGAAGTGGTGCCGGCTCGGTAATCGGCTCAACCGGACTCGCCGGATTCGTTTCATCAGCCTATTACCCCGGAGTTATCAACTCGATCGGGGAGAGCGGATCCGCTCAGATCGTCGGCACTTACATGCTCTACGACAATTACCCGAATCCATTCAACCCAAGCACCGTTATCCGTTACGCGTTACCCGTTGCCGGAAATGTCGAGCTGAAGGTTTACAACACCCTCGGCGAAAAAGTGGCCGAACTTGTTAACGGTTTCACCCCCGCGGGCGAGCACACCGTACAGTTCGATGCCACCGGTTTGACATCGGGTGTTTACTTCTACGAGATCAAAACCAGAGATTTCCGGGCAATGAAGAAAATGGTACTGGTTAAGTAAATGTGATTCGCCGATAGTTGTGCCATATGGCAACAAGTGGAAAAATATAGTTATTATTGTACCAACAATTTCCATTGGTGTACTCAGGGAGGGCGTAGCCCGAGCTGAGTACACCGGGATTTTATTAACTTATTTCCCTGTGTGCCATATGATCAACAATACTTCCCTCAGCACCTTTCTTCGACTCT
>RHKR01000488.1 GCA_008363265.1 Chlorobiota bacterium | reverse complement strand
TGCCGCGCTGCCAAACAGGATCAATCTCGTTACGCCTTTTGCCCGGCAAATTTCGACAGCACGATCAAGCTTTTTCTTTGTGATCAATATTAACCTCTCGCTTTATCTTGGAAGTGCAAATCTAATGAAAGATGCCTTAAAAATAAAATAATGGGGTGGTAATTATCAATCCCTGACCCTGGTTAATGGCGGTCTATGGTTTCAATGTGCCTTTCACTTCATCATCTTCACTTTAAACGAGAGGTCAACCGGTTTGAAGTCGGGCCGGGCGCCACCACCGCCTGGTCTGTCACCTCCGCCATGACCTCCACGACCGCCGCCTCTTCCCATTCCGCCGCCACCGCCCTGGCCTTTTCCGCCTCCTTCGGCTCTTGGGCCGTCAAAAGCGATCGAACCGGTCTTAAAGTTGAGAAGGAGTTCTTCCGGGAAAACGGGGAACAACCTGCCTGATATCTCATCACCTGAGAGGGGGATCTGAAGTTCTACCACAAAATTCCCTGAGCTCATCCCGAAGCTCCCTTTCAGGTACTTCCCGCCGGCTGCCGGGGCTGTGTAGATGGGGTAATCGTCTTTTGTTACCACCTGGATCTGATCGTTCACCTTTTTTAGCGCGGTGATAAAGCCATCGAGGTCGGGTTGTTCATCCCTTTTTTCCATTCCGCGGATATCCCTCAGGTCTTCGGGAAGGGGTTTCATCGGGTATTTAATGTCAAGCTTTTCACCTTTTCCGGAGTTGATGGTGACCGTCAGCCCCTGCATGAGCATCTTCATGGCAGTGGCACGGTCGGGGGTGGTGACGAGAAGATAAAGAAATTGCGAGTCGTTCCTGAACCCGAAAGCGGTCTTTCGGTCGTCACTTTGGGTCAGGTTGCCGGTCCAGTCGCTCCTGTCACCGTTGATCAGAATGGGGATCTCCTGCCTGTCGCTCATCACTTCAACGGCTGAAGAGCATGACACGAGGAAGAACGCGGCAATTATAATGACAGCGTAGAAAAGAAAAGTGAAAAGATTGGTTTTTGACATGTTTTATCCCGTTGTTTTACTCATGGTTAGACCCTCTGACCGGAGTGAAAGTTTAAACGAAAAAAGCCGCGACACTTCCGCCGCGGCTTAAATTTCACGGTCTGTCCGCTACTTATTTCATCACGTTGATGAAGAGGATAACGAGCGTTGCAATGTTACCGACAATTCCGAGGACAACGGCGGTATCACCGAGGTATGACCAGAATGACCTCTGCGGCTCTTTCGGGACATAAATATAGTCTCCCGGTTCGAGTGCCCCTCTGAATTCACTCGCGGCGTGCCACTGCTTCGTGTTTCCCTTGATCACCATTATCTCATCGGGGTTGGCGTAGTCGTTAAGACCGCCCGCCTGACGGATGTAATACTGGAAGTCCATCCCGGGTACATAGGGGATCCATCCGGGGTAGGGAACCTGACCCACCATGTTAATGCCGATGGGCACCGATGAAACAACAATGATATCACCCATTTGAACGCGGTAGTTCTCATAGAAGGTCTTGAGGGTGTCGTTCTTCACTGTCAGGTCGATCAGCTGGCTGTTGTTGTAGAAATTGAGTTGCGCTTCGAGCCTGAGATAAGAGGTATCTCTCTCATTCAGCCCCGAAAGCCTGTAGAGATTGAGAAAATCGAGGTTGCTCAGTTCACCCATGAACTTCTGGATATCGACAACATCCTTGTCCTCCTGAAGGTCGCGTCTCTCTTTCGGAGCATCCACGCCGTAGTATGAACGGATAACGCTTGAGGGGAGGTTCTTGCTCTTCAGCAGTCTGATGTTGTTCAGCGAGGCATTATCCGTGAAACCGCCAGCCAGATCGATGGCATCCTTTAAGGTTTGGTTTTTCCTGCCGAAAGGTATGTAACCGGGGCGGTTCACTTCGCCGATAACGAGGATCCTGTATTCATTGCTGAAAGGCTGCTCATCACCGACCACAATTCTGTCGCGGTTTTTCAGAGGGAACTTTGAATTGGTGGCGACCCTGATCTTCTCCACCTTGGTCTGATCGTAAGAAAGCCTGTAGATGGTGGTGGAATCATACCCTTCGAATGCGGTGCTCAGCCCCATGGCGTAGTAGATCGCGTCCTGGAGGTTGTCACCCTCAATGAAGTGGTACCTGTCGGCTTTGTTTACGGCCCCTTCTATCAGGTAGTAGATATCCTCCCAGTTAGCAACCGGCATCATGACGATATCTTCATTCATCAGATAGGGGTTTTCTTTCATATCCCCGTTTATTCTGAATTTTTGAATATCGACATCAAGCACTTCACCGGAGGCACGCTTCAGTTTGATGTTCCGCAGGCACACCAGACCCTTGCTTACACCCGAATTGTAGATAATGCGTGTCAGGAACTGATCGAGCCGTTCGCCCGGGGCGGCAGGATAAGAGCCTGCAAGCCCCGAGTTTCCAACAACGCTGATGCTCAATCTGTTATCCGCGATCTCCATCGGGGTCCGGGTTTTGTCGTTCTGCCCGTAAACGGTCAGGAAGAGCGACAGAAACGCGATGACAATG
>RHKR01000487.1 GCA_008363265.1 Chlorobiota bacterium | reverse complement strand
AGGCCTTTGCCACACATAATGTTATGTCATCACTCTGTTTGGTGTTTTTGGCGTGAAGTTTAACATCTTCAATAATTGTTTCAACCAGGTTGCCGGCTGTAAGACCGCTGTTTTTGGTCACAATATCCACCAGTCTTTGGTCAGAGTAGATTCTCAGATCCGTATCCATCGCCTCGATCACGCCATCCGAAAAGAAGATCAGAATGTCGTTTGACTCGAAAGACGTCGTCTCGGCAGTGTAGGAGAAGGGGAGCACACCGAGGAAAATTCCGCCCTGTTTCAATCTTGAAATTTCTCCTGTGCGGGCACGGTAGATAACGGGATCGTTATGGCCCGCGTTCACACTGTGAAGGAGATTTCGTTCTGTGTCGATTATCCCGGTCCATGCTGTTACGAATTTCTCGGAAGTGGTAACTTCACAAAGAACAGAATTGATGGTTTGAGTGATGGTTACAGGATCAGAGACGGTACCCCCCAGCTGAATCATGGTATGAAGCGTGGCATCAACGGTGGAGACCAGCAAGGCCGCGGGAATTCCCTTGCCCGAAACATCCGCCACCATAAGGAGGCAAAGCCCTTCGCTGATCTTCCTGATCGTGTAATAATCACCGCCAACCTCTTCAGCAGGTATCAGGCGGGCGGCAAGGTCGAGTCGTGAAAATGATGGCAAGACCGTTGGCAGCAGCCTTTGCTGGATTTTCTGGGCCATCTCCAGTTCCTGCTTTAACGCCTCACTTTTCACTTTTTCTTCAAGCAGGAGGGCGTTCTCGATTGCCACGGCGCACTGCCCCGCGAGGGTTTCGATCAACTGGATGTCCTCAACAACGAATGAGTCGCCGTCTTTCTTGTTTATTACAGAGAGGACGCCGAAAAGTGAATTGTTCTTCACGATCGGAGCACAGACCATGTTCCGGGTGTGGAAGCCGGACAGCTTATCGTAAGCGGGATTAAATCTCTTGTCGCTGTAGCAATCGTCGACGAGTTGGGCCACCCGGTGTTTGGCCACCCATCCTGCAATCCCTGTACCAATTTCGAGAGGTTGGTCCTTTATAAGTGCTTCCTCCACTTCAGCAAGTACGTGGAAGTGGAGCATGCTGTCACCGGGGTCATAAAGCATGAAAGAGCTTTTCTCGGCGTTGAGAACCGATCTTCCGGAGATCATTATCTCATCCAGAAGCAGATTTAACGGTTTATTCTCAAGTATCTTAAGGGAAATACCGTGAAGAAACTTCATACGGGAGAGGAAGTATTCTGTACGGTTTTCAGCCTGATTGATCTTTCTTTGGCGGAAGTAATGATCCCAAAAGGCGCTTTGCAGATCTGAAATATCATTATTGTCAGGAACATCATCGAGAAGATAGTCGATCAATCCCGCGTTGAAAAGAGAGGTGGGCTCCTCAGTTAAAAACGAGTTTGATGTAAGTATGACAAAGGTATCCGGCACGGTGTTTTTCAGCTTGTCAAGGATCGAGCCGGAACCCGGATCAACAGTGATAATGATCGCCTCAGGAGCGAGCTCCTCCGCTCTTCTGAGGAGTTCGTCATGATCGAGAATAAATACCGTTCCGCCGGGTGCGATAGCATCGGCAAGCAGGTCTCTCTTGAAAGCGGTTGGACTAAAAACTATTTTCATAACCAATGGGTAAAATAATCTATTTTTGTAATTCAAAAAACAATTTTTCACATAATCAATTAGCCAAGCAAGTCTACCAGTTACCCGGAAATCAGATGGATAAATTCATCCTTGTTACCAAATATGCAGTGATATTTCTGCTCTTTCTTGTTTGCGGAGTGAAACCCCAGAGTGCCAAGCCGTCTATCACTGCCGTAAAAGCCGGTACACCCCCTGTCATCGACGGGAAGGGTATTGATTCTGTCTGGCATACTGTACCGGGGAATTCTGATTTTCTGCAGATCGATCCCCAACCGGGCAGGGCCCCCGCTTTCGAGACCGAAGTAAAGGTGGTCTACACCGACGAAAACCTCTTTTTCCTTTTTATATGTTACGATCCTGAACCGGAAAATATTATTGCCCGTGAGATGAAGTATGATGGCTACACATCGGGTGATGACAACGTAAAACTGATCCTGGATACTTTCGGTGATGAGAGAAATGCTTACTGGCTGGCGACCAACCCCCTTGGCGTAAAGAACGATGCCATGCTTTCGGGGAGGAGTTATCAGGAGTTCAATGAAGACTGGGACATGATCTGGGAGGTCGCATCATCGGTTGCAGATAACCACTGGTGCGCAGAGATCAGGATACCTTTTGCCTCCCTTAAATTCCCCAATGCGAAGGAGCAGTTGTGGGGCATTAACTTTCTGAGGGGGATCCGAAGGCTGAATCAGGATGTTATCTGGTCGGGAGCTGTGGCCAACGGGAACTTTCTTGATCTTACACGAGCGGGAGAACTCAGAGGCATAAAAGATGTGGAGAGAGGTAACCCGGTTTATGTTGTACCTTTCGTGAACACAGGAATCGAGGATATAAGGGGAACCAAGGATTCAAGATTCAAAGGAGGGCTTGATGTCAAGTACGGAAT
>RHKR01000486.1 GCA_008363265.1 Chlorobiota bacterium | reverse complement strand
ATCTTCCTTACGAGCCCTCCGAGAACCCGCACATCCCTCGTTCCGGTGGCATGATCTATCGCGCCGGCGGTGAGGAAAAGAGCGCCCTTGTATAGTGAGTGGGCGGTAAGGTAGATAACCATTGTCTTGTAAGCTGCTTCGGTTCCGTAACCTGTCAGCATTACCAATGTGCCAAGCACACTCAGGGTGGTATATGCGAGAATTCTTTTAAGGTCGGTCTGCTTCAGCGAAAGAAACGCACCAAGAAACATGGTGTACCCGCCAAAGATCAGCAGTGTATCGCTCCAAAGGTCGACAGATGTGAAAACGGGATTCATCCGCGCGATAAGGAAAACACCCGCTTTTACCATGGTAGCAGAATGAAGATAAGCACTGACCGGACTTGGGGCCTCCATCGCGTTCGGCAGCCAGAAGTGGAATGGAAACTGCGCCGACTTCGTGAACGCCCCACCCAGCAGCAGAACGATTATCAGTGTAAGATTCTCACTTGAGGTCACCAATGCCGGATTCGAGATCAGAGTTGAGATCGAGAATGTACCCGCGTCTATATAGATCAGGATCACACCCGCGAGAAGTGAAAGCCCTCCCAGGCCCGTAACGAGAAGTGCCTGAAGTGCCGCGTAACGCGACTCAAAATATTTGTGTTTGAAGCCTATCAAAAGGAACGAGGAGAGGGATGTCAGCTCCCAAAAAATAAAGAGGAGGAGGAGGTTGTCGGAAAACACAACCCCGAGCATTGCCCCCATGAAGATCAGAATATAAATATAAAACTTTGTGGTATCGGGGCCATCGCCCAGATAGCCTCCGGCAAAAAGGAAGACGGCGGCACCAATTCCTGTTATGATCATACCGAACAGGAGGCTCAGACCATCGGCCCTGAATGCCAGTTCAACCCCCACCTGAGGGATCCACTGGTACACCACAGGTGCAGCACCGGCAAGGGGTACATTCAGGCTATCGAAAATGAAAAGAAGGAAAAGCCCGAGGGGAACAACGGAAAGGACAATACCAAGCACGCGGCCGCTGCTCTTCCGGCCGATGACCGGGACGAACGGAGCCATTATGAATGGGAGAAGTACCTGTAAAATGAGAGCCATATTTTCCGTTATTCTCTTTTTTCGCTTTGTCGGTTAGGTTCCACACTAATAATTTTAACGCAAAGATGAATTTTTGAGTTCCTGATACTAAAATTTACCGTCTTTTTCACCCCCGTGGTTATTATTTTTGGGGATCAAATTTTACCAATAATCTTCGGGCCCCCTTAATGGCAAAAGAAACAAAAGAAAGAAAGATCGGGAAAAAAACGGTTGAAAAACAGGACCCTGAGTGGCTTGCATACTATAAAAAGCACAAAAGCTGGATCCAGGGTGTTATTTTCGGAGTTATCGTGATCTTCTTCCTGGCCGATTCGACCGCCACGGATTCAACAACAACCGATACTCTTATATTACGGTGATCTGAAACCTTGGCCTCTTTCTTGCATCAAACAATCTCAACATAATTGGAGAAAGAAAAATAATGAAATTGAAACTTTTATTACCGGCTTTTCTGATCGTATCTCTCTTTGCTCTGACCTCCTGCAGTAAAAAAGAGGAGCAAAAACCTGTAACCGATACCCAGCTCGAAAAATACAACCCGGAGCCGGCTGCATCAAAACCTGGTAAAGCCCCTGATTTTGCACTTAAAAACGTAAAAGGTGGCATGGATGTAAAACTCTCCGACTACAAAGGGAAGGTTGTAATACTCGATTTTTGGGCGACATGGTGCGGCCCCTGCCGTCGTGGCGTGCCTGATCTTGTGGAACTGAAAAACAAATATGGGGAAAACCTCGAAATAATAGGCATCTCAGTGGATCAGGAAGACACTAAAGCTGAAATCGCCCCCTTTATGGCCGAGTACAAGATCAACTATCCGGTGGTTTATGCGGACCAATCCGTGGTTAACGCGTACGGCGGAATTGAAGCCATCCCAACATCGTTCATTGTTGACAAAGAAGGCAATATCGTTGACTCGCATGTCGGCCTTGTAGATAAATCCGTTTACGAAGAGGCGATTAATAGACTTAAGTAGTGGTTAGAGGTTAGTGGTTAACTGTTAGTTAAATTTAAGAGAGGCTGCCCGCAGGCAGCCTTTTGTATTATGTATCAACTTTTTGGGAAAAGCTAATAGCTTATAACTGATGGCTGATTTTTATTTTTCCAGCTTGAAGATGACGCTGGTGTAGGGCGGAAGTTCCAGTTTTCCATCTTTGGTGATCGTGTATTTTTCGCCGGTCAGCAGGTTGGTGGCGGATGACCACCCGTTGAGGCGGCTCTTGTAGTAATCGTATTCGATAAAGCTTTTCATCTTTGAGCCGTTAACGGCAACCATAAAACTTGCACCATCCAACTCCCTGAAATAGGTGTACACATTTCGCTCCGGCGGGAAGTGCACCAGCTTACCGCGTGTAAAGGCGGGGTTGCCAAGCCTGATCGAGATCAGTTTTTTAAGATGGTTGTAGATCAGATTTTCTGTTTCGGTCCTGCCCTTGGCGGTGAAGGCATCGCGGGGGTCTTCCTTCCATCCGCCGGGGAAATCAGCACGGAGATAGCCGTGATGGTCGGTCCCCTTTATTCCAATCTCTGTACCGTAGAATATTTGTGGTATCCCTCTGGTTGTCATCAGAATATCGAGGGCGGTGAGCACCTTGGCCACATTACTGTCTGCACCGTACATCGCGCGGTTGATATCATGATTATCAACGAATGTTACCATGGCGTTGGGGTCGGCGTAGAGGTGATCCATCGCAAGAGCTGTATATACCGCATAAAGGGTGGTACCTTTGCCTTCAAGGTATTTGTAGATCGCGTCCCTCAGTCCGAAATCGGTAAGGGAGGTGATGTAATTCTCGAACGACTTTCTGGTTTTACTTCCACTCTGATAGTAGGAAAGAAATGCCGGTTCACCCGTCCAAACCTCTGCGACAATATTGATCGTGGGGTACTCTTCCTTTATGACTCTTGCCCACTCCGCCATGAATCCTTCGTGGTTATACGGGTAAGTGTCTTCGCGGATGCCATCGAGGCCCGCGAATTCAACCCACCAAAGGGTGTTCTGAATGATATAATTGGCCACAAATTCATTTGTCTGGTTAAAATCGGGCATATAATCGGTGAACCATCCCTCAACCACTCTTTTAATAGTTGAACTGTCGCCGTTCACATCGGAGAACGACTGTTTGTGATGCATCGGAGGCGGCGGATTTTTGATCGAACCGTTTATCCAGCCGGGGTGGGGCAGCTGCGCGATCCAGACGTGGTCCTTGCTGAAATGGTTCGCCACGTGGTCAAGGATCACTTTCAAACCCCTTTTCTGTGCTTCCTGAACCATCTTTTTGTAGAGATCGTTTGTACCGAGCCGGGCATCAACATTGTAAAAATCAGTCGCGGAATAGCCATGGTAACTTCTGAAAGTGTTGTTTTCGACCACAGGTGTAAGCCATAGTGCTGTGAAACCCGTCTCTTTAAGGTAGTCAAGTTTGTTGATTATCCCCTGAATATCGCCACCGTGCCGACCGTCAAAATACCCGCGATCAATCGCCTCGGAGAGCCCGGGAACTGAATCGTTCCCCGTATCGCCATTGGAGAACCTGTCGGGCATCACAAGATAAATAACATCGGGTGATGAAAAACCCGCGGGCTTTTTCCCGGTTCTCTGTCTTACGGGATAGTCGACATAAACTGTTTTACCGTTGTTCTTTATGGCAATGGGATGTATTCCCGGTTTCGCGTTCTGCTCAACTTCGATATCTATGAAGAGATAGTTTTCATTGAAGCCCTGAGTCCCTTTCACCGTGATCCCGGAGGAGGAAGACGCGGTTGCGCCCATCAGGCCCTCACCATAAACCATCAACTGGATGTGATTATTTTTCATGCCGACCCACCAGTTTGGTGGCTCGACCTTGTTGATCACGT
>RHKR01000485.1 GCA_008363265.1 Chlorobiota bacterium | reverse complement strand
TCGTGTAGAGATTTTTCGGGAGTGCAAAATAGAAAACATCTTGGAGGCTGGCTTCGATATCGGCGATGGTATCGGTAGAAACGCCGGAAGTGGTGTATCTGTACCAGTTGTCGCCCATTATGTTCGAATAGTGATAGCTTGACAGCCGTTGTTCCACTCCAACCATCATACCGCCGAGGGCGGCGGCAAATCTGACCGGCTTATAGCCTGCCTTCACCGAGTCGAAAGCCCATGACCTTCCATCGTCGAATGACTTGAAGAAAACATTCGATCCCGTCGAGAGCAGGGCTATTCTTGTATCGGTGTAGAGGGTGCCGCCCGCAAACGAATAACCGGAAAGCTTCACATTCACTGGTTGCCATTGCCCGTTTACCACAAATGGAAGTAAAACAAGGGGTATCAGGAGTATCTTTTTCATTTTCCACCGAAAAATAATAGTGCCCTCTAAAATATGAATTTAAGATGAGGGGAGCAAATTATGTGCAGCGAGTAATAAGGAAACATTTTCTTTTTCTTTCACCTCAGCAGCAGCATTTTACCGCGCCTCACGCTTCCGTTAAATCGTAATTCGTAGAAATAGACCCCGCTGGCGGGTGAAACCCCGGGTGAAGGGAAGGGGTAAGTATGTTCACCCGCACCAAGATATCCGTTGTAGAGCTCTTCCACCAACCGGCCGCGTGCATCAAAAACCCTGAGGGAACCGTGACCGTCTTCGGGCAGCCGGAAGCGGATCAGAGTGCGGTTACCCCCTTCAACTCCGTTCAGGGTGAAGGGATTGGGGAAGTTCTGGTCGAGCTCGAGGGTATAGGGGGAGAAACCGACCGCCACCTCGTAGCTGTATGAGAACTCACCGGAGTGGTCGACCTGCTTCAGGCGGTAGAAGTTTGTGTCCCCTTTTTGCGGTTTCAGGTCGTCGAGCCAGGAGTAGGTATTCCTCTCAAGTGTTGTTCCTTTTCCGGGGATGAAGGCAAGGTCGCTCCATACGCCTCCGTTCCTTCTTTGGAGGTAGAAGCCATAATTGTTTGTTTCGGTTGCTGTTTCCCAGCTTAGGTGAACTCCGGCGGGCACCACTTCAGAATTGAAAGAGGTGAGTTCGACGGGGACACCATTGTTCCGCATCAGATAAATCCTTCCCTGTGTATCGAGCATCAGCCCAAAGTTGCGGGAGTTTATCTTGATCGAGCTGATGTCCAACGAGTTTGGATAGTGGAGGGTCCTCTTCCAGGTTCTTCCCTCGTCGGTTGTTTGCACCATTTCTACCGAGGATATCTGCATGAGCCAGAAGTTTTTGTGGCAGTAGAACGATTTTCTTGTGGCCCGGTAGTTCGCGGGTAGCCATGTGGCCCCTCCGTCGTCCGAGAAGAACATTCTGCTGATGGTGGAAGCGGCCCACATCCGGAGCCCATTCCGGTAGATGAAGTGGAGGTTGTCATTCTGGATGGTACTCAGCCTTTTTGAGGACCATGTTGTGCCACGGTCGGACGACTCATAAAATGTGCCATTGTTTGACGCGATGTAGAAGAAAGAACCGGTAGCAAAGAAGAAGTTAACGATCGCGGAGTCGGGGATGTTCCTTGATGTCCAGGTGAGGCCATAGTCGACGGAGAAGTGGAGCCTGCTTTTGTTCCTGATGGCGAAAAGGGTGTTCCCATACTCGTAAATTGGCTGGTCGAACGAGGGAAAAGTGGCGGAAATGTCCGTTATTGCTCCCGTTGCGGCATTGTAACGGAGGACGGTGCCACCGGGTTCGAAGGCGAGCAAGGAAGTGTCGGACTCCCTTGTAAGGTGGGTGATTCCGGTTGAGAGGGAGTCATGGATCATTTTCCAGGTCAGCCCGAAGTCTCCTGATCTATAGATGTTTCCGGTGGCGGTGAAGGCGTAGGCCGAATTGTCGGGCAGCACTTCGATACCCCTGATCGCGCTTGTATTTAGCTCCGAGGATAGTTCCCACGATTCTCCGGCGTTGGAGGTTAAGTATATCTCGTAGGTTGGGGTTATGATCAAACCATTTTCTCCGCGAGTGACGCCCATTCTGAAGACGGTGATGGATGGCCCGGGTCTCCAAGTTCTCATGCTGTCAGAGGTGATAAAGAGCCGGTTTGCGGTTGATCTTGCAATAGCCTTCTGTGGTGAGAAGAAGTAAATTTCGGAGATGTTGAAGGGGGCGACGAGGGAAGAGTCCCAGGTTGTTCCCCTGTTTGGGGAGGTGAAAATCCTTTGTGGAGTTCCTTCGGTGCAGATATAGAGGTTGTCAAAACCTTTGGTCTCAAGCGCGGTAATGGGGGCGTTAACCCGAAGTATCTCCGTCCATGATGTCCCCTGATCTCTGGTTTTCAGCACCCTTCCGGTGGAAGTGGCGACGAAGAGTTCACCGGTTTCCCAGAAGCCTTCGACAAGCCTGATCTCTTCATTTAGTGAGAGAGGCAGGTCAAGTTGAACCAGCCAGTTTACCCAGGAAGGTTTCGTGTAGAGATTTTTCGGGAGTGCAAAATAGAAAACATCTTGGAGGCTGGCTTCGATATCGGCGATGGTATCGGTAGAAACGCCGGAAGTGGTGTATC
>RHKR01000010.1 GCA_008363265.1 Chlorobiota bacterium | reverse complement strand
TCCTCAGAAAGGGGAAGAAGAACTTCAAGCCCGGCTTGTACAAATAGTTTACGCGGGTTCACCGTGGGCACTCTGGAAACAGGAAAACTCGGGGAAAGGCTCGCTGCCGGGTACCTCGAGAGCAAAGGATTCAGGATCCTTGACAGGAACTGGAGGGAGAGCCACGGTGAACTCGATATCGTCGCCCTCGACGGTACCACCCTTGTATTCATTGAAGTAAAATACCGAAGCGATGAGAACTTCACGGATATTCAACACGCCATCTCCCACGGCAAAGTCCGTTCCCTGAAGAAGTACGCACAGAAGTATATGTATAAAACTGATGTCTTCTATGAAGAGATCCGCTTCGACTTCATCGGCATCCTCCCCAACTCCGATGGCACGCACAGGATCATCCACGATCCTGATTATATCTCCTGGAGCAGTTGATTTTCGTTGCCTGTTGCCCGTTGCCCGGGTTCAGTGTGAGTGGTGAGTAGCGATCCGCCGCGGCGGAGTGAGGATTTGAATTAACCGCAGAGGTCGCAAAGATCGCAGAGGGTTTTAGACCGCTGAGTCAACAGATCAATGCGGAAGCTTACTCCGGTTAACTCACATTACACTTCGCCGCAGGCGGATCACATTTCACTTCGCCGCAGGCGGATCACATTTCACATTTCTAAAGCACTCCACACTATACACTAAAATTATTTTGCAGATACACTCATAATTGCTACATTTGAATCAGACTTTTTAATCTGTTTTGAGAGAATGAAATGCTTAGAAAAATAATAAATATCAAAGAAGAATTATGTAACGGCTGCGGCGAATGTGTACCTGCCTGCCACGAAGGTGCGCTGCAGATCATTGACGGTAAAGCACGTCTGATAAGCGACCTTTTCTGCGACGGCCTGGGTGCCTGCATCGGTGAATGCCCCACCGGCGCTCTAACCATCGAGGAGAGAGAGGCTGAACCTTACAACGAAACCAAGGTTATGGACTACATCGTAAAAGGTGGTCCCAATACAATTAAAGCACATCTCGAACACCTTCTCGATCACAACGAGATCGAGTATTTCACAGAAGCTCTCGATTATCTCAAATCACACGGTATTGTTAACCCTGTAGCCCTCCAGCCCGAGGCTGCACCACAGAAACCGGCGACGCAGCATCATCATGGTGGTGGTTCATGCGGTTGCAAAAGTTCTGCCGAGCAGGATCTGAGAAAAACCGAGGTGAAGAAAAATATTGAGTTTACAGGCTATGAACAGCCGAGTGAACTGACACACTGGCCGATCCAGCTGCATCTGCTCAACCCGCAGGCGGGATTCTTTAGAAATGCCGATCTTCTTCTGGCAGCTGATTGCGCCGGGTTCGTCTCAACAGCGTTCCATTCAAAGTACTTGAGCGGCAAGGCGATGGCAATCGCGTGTCCGAAGCTCGACAGCAACAAAGAAGCCTATCTTGAAAAACTGATTGACATGATCGACTACTCAAACCTGAATTCGATCAGCGTTGTGATAATGAAGGTTCCCTGCTGCACCGGTCTCGCCCAGATCGCTATGCGCGCGAATGATCTCGCAGTAAGGAAGGTGCCGGTTTACATCACTGTTTTGGATCTCGACGGTTCAGAGATCGAGAGCTACCGCGCCGCGTGATTGGTGATTACCACCGGAGTTCAGCTTGCGCGTACTTGCGCGTACTTGCGCGTACTTGCGCGGTGCTTGCACACTCAAATGTGATTGTTGATCATCTCCAGCACTTTTGAATGAAGTTCATGGTTGCCGGTTACGATCACATCACCTTGTGAGGCGAGGCTGAGGTTTTCACCTTTCCAATCGGTTATTATGGCTCCTGAGCCTTTAAGAACGGGAACGAGCGCCGCCCAATCATGGATGTTCAGACCTTTTTCGACAACAATGTCCACATATCCCGCGGCGCAGAGGCCGTACTGATACGCGTCGCCACCGTAGCTGGTGATGTGTACCGACTTCTGCAACTCAGAGAAGAATGCGTGATCCTTCGGCTCGGTGAACATCCCCGGGGAAGTGGTGCTCAGTTTCGCCCTCTTCAATTCAGTAAGAGGTGAAGAGCTGATCGGTTCACCATTAAGTGTCGTTGGGTTTCCGGCGACACCGATCCATCTCTCGCGGGTTATCGGCTGATCGATAATTCCGATCACCGGCTCCCCGTTCTTCAAAAGCGCGATCAATGTGGCAAAAACAGGTTTCCCGCAACTGAAGGCGATCGTTCCGTCGATCGGATCGATCACCCATGTGTAGCCGTTACTCCCTTCCTTCGTGCCAAATTCTTCTCCGATTATGCCTGAGTCTGAATCTTCAAACTCGATCTCCGCGCGTAAACGCTCTTCCACTTCCCTGTCGGCGATAGTGACTATGGGGGAGGCTGATTGCTTGAACTCGGGCTTGATATCGCCACGGAAATAGCGGTCGATTATCGTCCCGGAAATGTCGGCAAGGTGTTCCGCGAACAGAACATAACCGAAGTAACTTTTCATTCTTTATCCCAGTTGGTTTTGATTACGGCAGGTCCGTACCAGGGGTGTATCTCATAAGAGAGCCTTCCAGCCGCGATCGCGGGATCCTGCTTCAAATGTTCTATAACTTCTTCCTCTGTCTTCACATCCATAATAAAGATACCGCGCCAGTCGCCGTTGTCAAGGAAGGGACCGGCGATCCTGAGGACGCCAAGATCCGCCATTCTGTTAATATTTGCCATGTGGCCTTCATTCAGGCGCCGCACTTCAGCCGTATCCTGGGTTCTAACTTCACCCTTCTTCAGCATGACAAAGTACCACTTTTTCATCATCTCAGGTGCCGGGGGGTTACTGTTCTGCCCGAATCCCATGAATGATAAAATAAAAAACAAAGCAATAACAAAAGACAACGCACGCATTGAGGCTCCTCTAATTATTAAAACGATGAATGGCAATTTAAGGAAAAGATGCAATTATTTGCCAACTATACGATGCCATCGTATATTTTTCCCCATTTTTATACGATACCATCGTATAATTTCCCCCGTTTCTATACGATACCATCGTATACTCTGGCACAAACCTTTGGACAATACAACTCATCGCTCATCACTAATTCCGCCGCGGCGGATCATATCTCAAAAAAAAGGCTGCCCTTTGCAGAGCAGCCGTCCTTCAGAGATACTGACTAGCAGGGATCGTCAGATCTCTACATCGGAAAAATTGTCCATAACGCGGTTGGCGCGGAGGTGCATTACCTTGTCGATAGCGGCATCGGCCTGCATCTTTATCTGATCCTGAACAGCGTAGCGTCTCCAGGTGATCGCTCTTTCCGCTTTTTCGTTGTCACCGATGATCCAGATGTTCGGATTCTTCTTGGTGACAGCCTTGCGGATTTTTTTGTTGAACGAGTCATCGCTAAGATCGATATCAACACGGATGCCTTTTTCGATCATGGTACCTCTCAGTTCCTGAGCGTAATCGATAACACCTTCGTTCACAGGGATCAGCACAACCTGATTCGGCGACATCCAGGTCGGGAATGCCCCGCCCCAGAACTCGATCAGGAATGAAATGAACCTTTCATGGGTCGAGAGCGGTGCCCTGTGCAGGATATAAGGTTGCTTCATCGAGCCATCCTTCGCGGAGTACCAGAGATCGAACCTCTTTGCCATTACGAAATCGAGCTGGCAGGTTGAAACTGTCTCTTCCCTTCCGAGGAGATTCTTGATCTGGATGTCAACCTTCGGTCCGTAGAAAGCGGCTTCACCGGCTTCTTCAATGTAGTCAATGCCGTTCTCGGTGAGAATTTCGCGGACGATGTTCTCGCTGAACTGCCATTCTTCCTCATCCTTCACATACTTGTCGCTGGTAGCGTCATGAAGTGAAAGACGGACACGGAAGTTGCCGAGCCTGAGATAATTGTAATAGTACTTGTAAAGCTCCATAACCGCGGCAAACTCCTGCTTCAACTGATCGTATTCGCAGTAGATGTGTGCATCGTTAAGGCACATGGCCCTGACACGCAACAACCCTGAGAGTGAACCGTGCTTTTCATAGCGGAACATATCGCCGTACTCGGCCAGTCTGTAAGGGAGCTCTCTGTAGCTTCTTGGTCTGAACCCATAGATCTTATGGTGATGCGGACAGTTCATCGGCCTGAGATAGTACTCGGTGTTTTCATCGAGAACCATCGGAGGGAACATCGATTCAGCATAGTATGGAAGATGCCCCGAGCGGTAATACAGATTCGACTTGCTGAGCGACGGAGTTGCCACATGGTGATAACCTGCTCTGAACTCGACATCCTTCGCCCATGCCTCCAGTTCGGAACGGATAACCGCGCCGTTCGGCAGCCAAAGTGGAAGACCTGTTCCGACCTCATCATCGATCATGAATATCTCGAGCTCCTGCCCGAGTTTCCTGTGATCACGCTGCATCGCGAGTTCGCGGCGCTTGATGTAGTCTTTCAGTTCCTCCTCGGTTTCGAATGCTAGGCCGTAAATTCTTGTCAGCATCGGGCGTTTTTCGTCGCCGCGCCAGTAGCTTCCGGATATCCTGTCGAGCTTCCAGCACTTCTGAGGTATCTCTGAAGTGTTGGCGATGTGGGGACCTTCGCACATGTCTACGAATGGTCCGTTCTTGTAAAAACTGAGTTCGCCGTTTTCGGCCTGACCGGTCTCAACGAGCTCTTTGGCATACTCAACCTTATAGGGCTGACCCATATCACTAAGCATTCCGAGTGATTCATCAAGGTTGTGATAGAAAATGCCGAACTCCTGTTTCTGGTTGATGATCTTATACATCGATTTCTCGATCTTCTTGAAATCCTCAACAGAAACTTTTTCGTCACCGAAATCAAAATCGTAGTAAAAACCGTTGTCAACGGGAGGGCCAAAACCCATTTTGGCCTTGGGGAAATGTTCAAGCACTGCCTGCGCCATAATATGCGCCAGTGAGTGCCTTATCTTATACAGCTGATCCGCTTCTTTCATACCAATCACAAAAAATTAATAATACAACTTAGTAATTTAGCGATTTTTTGGAACTTCAGTGATTCAGTACCTCAGAACCCCGGTATCTCAACAATACCGGAGTTCCGAAGTTCTGCAGTTCCGGAGTTCTTACTTGTAGATATCCTCAAGCTTCTTCATGAGCCCGCCATCGCGGAGGGTCTCTTCATTGCCGATGATCTCACCTTTTGGTGAGACAAGGAGCATTTTCGGGATGTACTCAACATTGTAAAGATTCGCGATGGTCTCTCCGTCAGTATCACTCAGAAGCGCGTGAAGCCACGGCATCGGGTTGATCTTTCTTCTCGCCTTGAAATCTTCTTCTGGAGAACTGAAAGCAAGACTGATTATCTCGAAGCCATTTCCTTTAAATTTTTCATAAGCTTTTTCGATATATGGGATCTCTTCGATACACGGCGCGCACCATGTCCCCCAGAAGTCGATGAGGAAGTATTTACCTTTTAATTGGGACGGGGAGAAATCCTTGCCGTCTATCAGTTTCACCGTAAATTCATGAAGCTGGTCGGGGGCTTTTGGTCCCGCAGGTTTCAGACCTGAATAGTCGATCCCCGAGGCGATCACATCGGCATCTTTTGTCAGTTTCTCATACAGGGCATTGAACTGCTCGGGGGTGATCAGATATGAAAGCTCCTGAAGATTGTACATAAGCATCACCTTGGTATCAGGACCATGAGCACTGAATATCTCATCGATATACGCGGACCTTTTCGCCGGTTCCATGAACTCAAAAATATCTCTCAACCCGTACATGTTTGTCGCCCAGGCGGGGTTTTTCGGGGAAATGGCGGCTATCGTTCCGTTAAAATCTTGAATATATGGCTGTTCCGGGGTGGAATGCCACTCAAAAAGTCTGGCAGCAGCGATATCCTTCAGGCCCGGATTGGAAGGATTTTTGAATGCCTTCAGGCTTTCATCAAAACTGGCGGCATTTGCCTTCCTGTAATTGATATTTGTAATATCACTTAATGTGTAGATATCTGAAAGACCTGAATTATCGGCTATGAATTTAACTACAGGATAGTTTGCTTCATAAGGCCTCGGAAGTGTCTTGGGATCGAGCTCGACCTTAAAACCGGGTTTTACCTTGAAGAACGCGGTGTGGAAACCACCCATCGAATCGGGAAGGTAACTCGCTCCGGGATATTCAAAACCGGTGGCTGGGAAAAATGCCTTGGGCACCACCTGAACCAGCAGGGTGTCAAGAGCTTTGTTCACCGTGAAACTGAATTTGCCGTTGGGTGATATCTCAACCGTCTCCGGGGTATAGAATTCAGTACCTGCATTCGATTTGAACAGCAGTTTGTTCGGAGTTACCCAGCTCTTCTGAGCTGCAAGCTTCACTTCAATTTCGGCCGTGCCCTTAAGTCCGTAAACGGGAACGACGAAACCGTAGAAACTGTGTCCGACTCCTGTAAAGTTGATACTCCAGATCCCGCTCTTGGTGATCTTTATTTCGAAGCTGCCGTCTGCTCCAACTTTCACCAGAGTTTCATTACTGAAGAAGGGGCTTACCCTGTCATCGGCGTAAACAGCCGCCGCAGCCATGGGCTTTCCGTTAAAGCCTAAAACTTTTCCTTTGAGCGTCAGGTCGGTCTTATCCTGAGCAAAGGTGTTCAATGATACCGCAAAGAGCAGTACGAAAAGAAAGGAGAGCACGCGTTTGTGCATAAGATTCCTCATGATTAAATGAATCCCGCGGCGAAACAAGGTTTAGCCGACGGGAAAAAGGTTGTAGAAAGATTTTATTTGTACTCATCCCAGGAGGTAATGCCGATATCCGCGATACTATATCTACTGATCGCCTCTATGAAAGCTGAAGCCAGCCTCGCGTTCGTGATCAGTGGTATGTTGTAGTCGACAGCACTTCTGCGAATAGTATAGTCATTATACAATTCATCCCGTGAATTGTTCTTGGGAATATTAACAATCAGATCAAATTTTTTCTCTTTGATCATGTCGAGAGAGTTGGGATGTGTCGCCTCGTCGGGCCAACCGAGAATCTCGCACTCAACGGCATGTTCCCTGAGGAATGTCGCGGTGCCCGGAGTCGCGTAAAGTTTGACACCACTATCAGATAACGACCTGCATGGCTCAAGTAGTTCAACTTTATCCCTAAGCGGTCCCGTTGAAAGAAGAACGCTGTTCACGGGCAGCCTGTAACCTACTGAAAGCATCGCTTTGAGGAGGGCCTCATAAAGATCATCACCGATGCAGCCGACCTCTCCCGTCGAGGTCATATCGACTCCCAAAACGGGATCCGCACCGCTCAACCGGTGGAATGAGAACTGCGATGCCTTCACTCCGATATACTCAAGATCGAAGGCGGACTTTGAAGGTTTCTTAACCTCAAGACCAAGTGCCGCTTTTGTTGCAAGTTCGATCAGATCAACTTTCAACACCTTGGAGACGAACGGGAATGAACGGGATGCTCTCAGATTGCACTCGATCACTTTGATATAATTGTCGCGGGCGATGAACTGGATGTTGAACGGTCCCGTTATCTTCAGCTCCCGCGCGATCTTGTGCGCGGTCTTCTTTATCAGACGGCTCGTTTCAACATAGATCTTCTGCGGGGGGAATATGATGGTTGAGTCGCCCGAGTGAACACCGGCGAACTCGACATGCTCTGAGACGGTGTAAGCAATAATTTCACCATCTTTCGCCACGGCATCAAACTCGATCTCCTTGGCATTCTCGATGAACTCGGAGACCACAACGGGGTACTGCTTCGAGACGGTCGCGGCTTCCTTAAGAAAGTATTCAAGGTCTTCACTGTTCGAAACCACATTCATGGCCGAGCCTGAAAGAACATAGGAAGGCCTGATCAGAAGCGGGAAACCAACTTCTTCTGCAAACGCGTTAATATCATCGATCGATGTAAGTTCTTTCCATCTGGGCTGATCGATCCCCAGATCATCGAGCATCTGTGAGAATTTGTGGCGGTTCTCCGACCTGTCGATCGAGGCGGCCGAGGTACCAAGGATCGGAACCTTCATCCTGTCTAGCCGCATCGCGAGTCCGTTCGGGATCTGCCCGCCCGAATTCACGATCACGCCGAAAGGCGTCTCAAGGTCGATGATGTCCATCACCCTTTCGAAGCTGAGCTCGTCGAAGTAGAGCCTGTCGCAGATGTCGTAGTCGGTACTTACTGTCTCAGGGTTATAGTTTATCATTACGGCCCTGAAGCCTTCGTTCCGTGCGGTTGTAAGAGCCGAAACCGAACACCAGTCGAACTCAACGGAACTTCCTATCCGGTAGGCTCCCGACCCAAGCACGATCACGGTCTTGCGGTCGTTCTCATAATTTATGTCGTTTTCGGTGCCCGAATATGTCAGGTAGAGGTAGTTCGTCTGCGCGGGGTATTCGGCAGCCAGTGTATCTATCTGCTTCACGACCGGGAGTATGCCGCGTCTGATCCTCTCATGGCGCACCCTAAGGATGTCGCGTTCCATCTCCTTGTCGCTGCTTTTCAGCACGAACCTCGCGATCTGGAAGTCGCTGAACCCGAGCACTTTGGCCTCCCTCAAAATCTCATCAGGGAGCCTGGTAATGTCGTCGAAACCTGTTAACCGGTTCTTAAGGTCAAAAATATTCTTCAGTTTCCAGAGGAACCACCGGTCGATCTTCGTCAGGTTGTATATATCCTCAACGGAATAACCGGTTTCGAATGCCTCCGAGATGTAAAATATCCTTTTGTCGGTTGGCTCGGTAAGCGCGGCAGCGAGGTCGTCAACGGGTTCTTCGCGAGTACCCACAAATCCGTGACGCGACTGCCGGATCATCCTCAGCCCCTTCTGTATCGCCTCCTCAAATGTGCGGCCGATCGCCATCACTTCGCCAACGCTCTTCATGGCGCTGCCGATCTTCTTCGAGACCCCGGTGAACTTGTCGAGGTCCCACCTCGGGATCTTCACAACTATGTAGTCGAGTGCCGGTTCGAAGAGGGCGGAGGTTACCTTCGTTACAGTGTTTTTAAGTTCATGCAGTCCATACCCAAGCGCGAGTTTTGCGGCCACGAAAGCGAGCGGGTAGCCAGTCGCCTTGGAAGCGAGTGCCGATGACCTGCTCAGGCGGGCGTTAACCTCGATGACACGATAGTCCTGTGAATGTGGATCGAGCGCGAACTGCACATTGCACTCGCCTACAATTCCGACATGTCTGATAAGTTTAATTGAAATATTTCTGAGCAACTGGTAGTCGTCGTTCGAGAGGGTCTGCGACGGCGCCACAACGATGCTTTCGCCCGTGTGGATGCCGAGGGGGTCGAAATTCTCCATATTGCAGACAGTTATACAGTTGTCGTACCGGTCGCGTACCACTTCATACTCCACCTCTTTCCAACCTTTCAGCGACTCTTCAACGAGTATCTGATCGGAGTACGAAAAGGCTTTGTCCGCCATTTCGCGGAGCGAGGGCATGTCGTTGCAGAACCCGCTCCCCTGTCCGCCCAGGGTGTAGGCAGCACGGATGATCAGAGGGAAACCTATCTTTTCGGCAGCCGCGATCGCGTCTTCAACGGAGGTTACGGCGAAACTTTTCGGAGTTTTAATATCTATTGAGGCAAGTTTCTTCGCGAAGAGCTCCCTGTCCTCGGTCTCGATTATCGCTTCAACGGGTGTCCCCAGCACTTCAACGCCGTATTTGGCGAGCACGCCACTTCTGTAAAGCTCAACGCCGCAGTTAAGCGCGGTCTGCCCGCCAAACGAGAGGAGTATCCCCTGCGGTTTTTCCTTCTTTATCACTTCTTCAACAAAGAGCGGGGTAACGGGAAGGAAGTATATCTTGTCGGCAAGCTTTTCCGAGGTTTGAACCGTGGCGATATTGGGGTTCAGCAGCACGGTCTTTATACCCTCTTCGCGGAGGGCTTTCAGCGCCTGCGAGCCGCTGTAGTCGAACTCGCCCGCCTCGCCGATCTTCAGCGCGCCGGAGCCGATTATCAATACTTTTTCAATTTTCATGTTGCTCATCGCTATTTCCCCCTCCTTACATTTTTCATGAACTCATCGAACAGAAACTCGGTATCTGTCGGACCGCTCGAAGCCTCCGGATGGAACTGCACCGAGAGGTATGGAAGTGTCTTGTGCCTGAGCCCCTCGTTCGTTCCGTCATTCAGATTAACGAAGTAGTGCTCCCATTCATCAGGAATTGTTGGGTTGTCCACTACATACCCGTGATTCTGCGATGTAATGAATGCTTTGTTCGTGCCGTACAGGAGGACGGGCTGGTTATGGCTGCGGTGGCCGTATTTCATTTTGTATGTGTCGGCACCAGTGGCAAGCGCCATCAACTGATGCCCCAGACAGATACCCATTATTGGTTTTTCTTTCTGAAATGCCTTCTTCAGATTCTCTATCACCACACCTGCCCTCTTCGGATTACCGGGTCCGTTCGAAATAAAAAGGCCATCGTACTCTTCGCTTGAAAAGTCGTGGTTCCAGGGGACCCTTATCACGGTGGCATCCCGGCTGAGGAGGCATCTTATTATGTTTGTCTTGCTGCCGCAGTCAACCAGAATGATCTTGTTCTTGCCGTTCCCCGATTCTTCAACCTTTTCAACCGTTACTTTGTCGAGGAGGTCATGCTTGTCGGGATCGAAAAATGGAATATCGCTATCAACCACTATTTTCCCCAGAAGTGAACCTTTTTCGCGCAATTTTTTGGTGAGGGCGCGGGTGTCAACCCCGGTAAGTCCGGGCACACCGTACTCCTGTAACCAGTCTGAAAGACTTCTTTCAGCGTTCCAGTGACTGTACTCGGGTGAGTAGTTATTCACGATCAATCCGGCAGCCTGAACCTTGTCTGACTCGAAGAACCTGGCGATCTTGTCGGCCCTCTCCTTCCCGGGGATGCCGTAGTTGCCGATCAGCGGGAAAGTCAGCGTAAGTATCTGTCCCGAGTATGAAGGATCGGAGAGGCTCTCGGTGTAGCCGGTAACGGCCGTGCTGAACACGGTCTCTCCCGCGGATGAAAGGGGCGCGCCGAACACCGTGCCGGTGTACTCACTGCCGTCTTCAAGTATAAGTTTTCCGGTCATCTGCTAATTCGTTTAAGGTGGTTGTTGGGGATTTCGAAAAAGATTGGATTCAAATATAAGACTTTACTGCCGCTGAATAAACCAATTTGACCCGGGGTTCATTATTTTTGCATTTAGATAAATATTATTTCAAACCTGAAATGGAGCCAACACAATGAAACTATATCCTTTACTTGCTTTTTTCATTCTTTTCGCGTTCTTTTCACCCCTTAACGCGCAAACCGATTCAACACTCTATAAGTGGACGCCATCCCTGACCGCGGGATTCAACTTCTCCCAGGTGAGTTTTTCCGACTGGGCAAAGGGTGGCGAGAACGCCGTATCATGGAACACTTACATGAATTTCGGTCTGAACTGGAAATCGGAACACTGGGTGTTTAAAAATCAACTGAAAATGACCTACGGCCGCACTCAGTCCGGTGATCAGCCGAACAAACAGAATGAGAATGAGATATTCATGGAAAATGTTCTCGCCCGCGACCTCGGATGGATCTTCAAGTTCGCCGCTTCCAACACATTCCTTACCCAGATAACAACGGGCTACAACTACAAGGTTGACCCCGCTGTCGAGATCTCAAACTTTTTCGATCCTGCTTATATCACCCAGGGTATTGGACTTCTCTACGACAAATCGGAGTTCGTCCAGTCCCGTCTCGATATCGCGGCACGGGAGATAATCTCCAATAATTTCTTCAAAGAGGCTGATGACCCGCTAACCCCCGAGATCGAAAAATTCAAGTTCGATATCGGTCTCAACAGCGTCACCGATCTTAAGATACCCGTGGCCGAGAATGTACAGTATGTCAGCAAACTCTCCCTCTTCTCACCCTTCAAGAAGCTGGATATCTGGGATGTCAGGTGGGAGAACCTCATCACGGCTCAGATCAACAAGTGGCTCGCCACCAACCTTAACTGGGTAATCGTTTACGACGAAGACCAGATCAAACGGACCCAGATCCGGCAGGCGTTTCAACTGGGACTGGTGTTTTCGATTTTATAGTGTAGAGTGTAGAGTGTGGAGACCAACCCACCGCAGCGGGCTGTAGTGTAGAGTATGGAGAAATTTCCTCTATACTCTACACTATACACTCTACACTATTTAACTACTACAAGCTTCACCGTCCTCGCCTGGCCGTTATGCCGCAATTGGCAGAAATAGGTGCCTGATGGTAAACCTGTTGCATCGAATGAAACCTCATGCCGGCCTGCGGACATCTCCCTGTCCACAAGAACGGCAACCTCACGCCCCGTTACATCAAATACCTTCAGCGATGCATGACCGGCCGCGGGTAACGCGTAACGGATAACGGTCCCCGGGTTACCCGGATTCGGGAAATTCTGCTCGAGAACAAGGTCAACAGGAAGAAGCGCGGGGGCCTCGATGATATTCGAGTATGACGCGGTTCCGTCGTAATCAACCTGTTTCAAGCGGTAGAAAGCACCTCCCGCAGCGGCTTTATCGATGTATGTGTAGTGGTTGGTTTCAGTGGCCGCGCCCGAACCGGCAACACTTCCAATTTCGGCGAAGCCTTCACCGCTGTTCCTTTCAATAATAAAAATGTGGTTATTGCTCTCGGTTGCGGTGGTCCATTCAAGCTTTATCCCGTCTGTAAGCGGAGTGGCTGTGAACGAAACCAGTTCAACGGGACTGAGAGGTATCGGGATATCAACTCGCGAGTGGTAGATCACGCTTGGCATGGTTTCGTAACCGCCGCCGTTCGGGTACGAGCCGTCATAGCCTGCGGGATAGTTGTATACAAGGTCGGCATTGAACCTGAAAAAACCCGGTTGAAAATTGATCATCCCGGCCATGTGGTGGTTGTTCTCGTTCTTGCCGGGAGTGTTCGTCAGATTCATTGGACCATAGAAATACATCCCGTCAAGCCGGGGGGAAAGCCAAATATCACACAGTGTATCCGCCGGCGTGTTGCCCGTGGGATGCACCCATGAAACCGCGTAAAGCCCCATCATGGGGGAAGTGGCGATGTTCACGCCGTAACCCATCTGACCGACCGCGGGACCGTCGAGTTTCGAATATGAAATGTCGTTGAGTTTGTTGCCGGCGATGAACCCGATCCAGTAACTCCCCTGCTGGCAGAGGTCAACTATAGCGTTTCTTCCCTGCTGCACCGTCAGGTTTGTATCCTGCAGGCCAAGGGCGAAGTGTACCTTCCCATCGTAACTTACTGCCATATCGGCAGAATAATTAAGCAGCTGGTTCGTGGGGTTCCAGTCCCACAGTTGATCGAACCGGGAAAGGCCCACTGACTGCCTGAAATCCGCCCACTGGATCGGTGACCATGTTTCGCCGTTATCTGTTGATGTTACAAATGCCGGAAGGTATGTCTGTATTTGCGTGCCGGCGGGTGGCTTCGCGAGGAAGCCAAAGTAGAGCTTTCCCTTGTGGCTCACACCTCTAACGGGGATAATAACTCCCCCGAGTGAAGGAGCGTTAAACATTGGGTACGATTGAACCGTCACGAGATCGGTGGTCCGCTTCAGAAGGATATCCCCCGAGCCGGGGCTCATCCCGATCCAGTAGAAATAATTATTGATGTCACTCGCCCAGCAAAGGGTGGTTGATGATATGCCCGACATGCTGTTAAATATCACAGATGTTGAAGTGGCGTTGATAACATTCGATACCAGTGCCGCGCCGTGGTCGATCTCGGGAATCATCGATGCCTGTCCGAAAAGTGAGAATGCCTTCGCGGTCGATGGGGCGGCACCCGAGTCGATCCGCAGGGCCAGAGTCGGGTAGCGCGCGCCGTATTCAACCTGGCTGTTAACCGGCGGGAGTTTCCGGCTCCAGGTCATACCGTTATCGGTGGAGATGTTATAAACAAGCGCGCCTGAGGAAGGGGCATAAGTTGTATTCGCGCGGTGGATCATCATCAGTAGGTTTGAGTAGGGGGCGGATGCCAGGGGTTTCAGACCGGGCCAGGCAGTCGAGAATGTGTTAGCCATTGTGTCAATGGCCTTCCAGGGGGTGAACTGAGCCTGCATTTCAGTTATCAGAATCGATACCAAAAGAAAGACCGGCAGTATCAACCGGCTCTTGCTTCTCATTTTAACTCCAAAAAAAATGCTAAATCAGACTTTAACCTACATTTTTTCGCGACATTTCAAATACCGTTCAACATATTTTACCGCTCCTGAATCCTTTTTCATATCTTTACATCTTACCTTGAAAGAAAAACAAAATTTCAGAACACGGAGAATTAATGACTACCCATTTGACGAAAGACATCTTCCTGAAGAAAGTGTTCAACTATGAGCAGAATCAGGAATGGAAATTTGAGGGTGACAAGCCCTGCCTTATCGATTTTTACGCCGACTGGTGCGGGCCCTGCAAGATGGTCGCCCCCGTTCTCGAAGAACTCTCTGAGGAATACAAAGGCCAGGTTGACATCTACAAGATCGACACCGAAGCCGAGCAGGAGCTCGCTGCCGCTTTCGGCATCAGAAGCATCCCCTCGCTTCTCTTCGTCCCTCTTAACGGACAACCCCGCATGGCCCAGGGCGCGCTCCCAAAACCAGCCCTCGTCGAGATCATCGACAAACTCCTCATAAAAGAAGAGGAAATGAATTAACCGGAATAGAACGCAGATGACGCGGATTAAACGGATTTACGCGGAAAGAGGCTGTCGATGAGACAGCCTTTTCTTTGTCTGAATCAGCTCGCCCCCGTGGGGGATTAGCAGTGCCACAGGTCCCATAGGGATGCCTTTGGCACATCCCTTTGGGAGATTAAAGGATTAGCAGCTTGTCCCTTCGGGGGATTAATCCCGTCAAGGATTATCCAGGGGTAAAACCGGTATTTCAGCCATCGTCCCGCCGAAGAAGGATATGCCAACAGCCAATATCACCTACTTAACAAACAGCATCTTGTCTGATTTGATGAACACGGGTTTCAGGTTTGCATCCCTGACAGTAAGATTATAAAAATATACACCAGATGCCATATCATCCATCGTGCCTGTTTTTCCCGGAGTGAAATCCCTCTCATGCTCTCCCGCGGGAAGCCAACCGTTGTTCAACACTGCCACGGTTGACCCGTTTACATCGTAAACCCTCAGGATAACCTCTCCCGGTTCTTCAAGTCTGAATCTTATTGTTGTCGAGGGA
>RHKR01000484.1 GCA_008363265.1 Chlorobiota bacterium | reverse complement strand
TTAATTTCGATGGCATCGTTCTTACCAAGATGGACGGTGACTCACGCGGCGGATGCGCCCTTTCGATAAGGGAAGTGGTCGGGAAACCGATCAAATTCATATCGACAGGTGAAAAGCTCGAAGCGATGGATATTTTCCATCCCGATCGTCTAGCCTCGAGGATTCTCGGGAAGGGTGATGTTGTCAGTCTGGTTGAGAAGGCTCAGGAGGCTTACGATCAGAAGGATGCCGAAGAACTTGAAGACAAACTCAGGAAGAACAGATTCGATCTGGATGACTTTCTGAAACAGATAAAGATGATAAAGAAGATGGGATCTCTCTCATCCCTTATTGCCATGATACCGGGGATACCGACACATGTCAAGAACCAGAAGGTCGATGATAACGCGCTCGTAAAAGTTGAAGCAATGATCAGTTCGATGACCAAAGGAGAGAGAGCAAACCCGAAGATACTTAACGGTAGCCGCAGGCGCAGGATTGCCAGAGGAAGCGGCACTTCGATACAGGATGTTAACCGTCTGATCAAGCAGTTCACAGAAATGCAGACAATGATCACCCGGCTTAACAAGCAGAATTTTTTTAGGAAACAGAAATAACATAATTTGATATCCGGAGGAAACCAGATTTGGTCAAATTAAGACTCGCAAGAATGGGCAAGAAGAGACAGCCCGTTTATAAAATTGTAGCCGTTGACTCGAGAGTACCGAGAGACGGAAAATACCTTGAAGCAGTCGGGCAGTACAACCCGAAGACTGACCCCCATACCATCATCATTGATGAAGAAAAAGCCCTTAAATGGCTTGGTTTTGGTGCTCAGCCAACAGATACAGTAAGAAGTCTTCTCCGTCAGACAGGCGTCCTCTACAAGAGACAGATGCTGAGAAAGAACTTCCCTGCCGATGTTATCGAGGCTAATATGGCGAAGTGGAGAGAAGGCCGCAATATGGCTGCCCCTGCTCCCGCTCCAAAGAAGGAAGTGAAAGCTGCTCCCGCCCCCGCACCGGTCGAGGAGAAAGCAGAAAGTTCTGAAAGTGCAGCAGAAGTGAAGGGTGCTTCTTCTGAAGAGAACGCATAGTTCTCGCTGTACTAAACTATGATCTAAGCCCCCTTGCTCGAATGGAGGATTCCGGATGAAGGAATTTATTGAGTTCATCTCCAAACATCTTGTCGATTCACCCGACAAGGTAGTCGTTGAAGTCAAATCCGAGGAGGAAAAGAAAATCGTATTTGCCCTGAAAGTTGATGCTGACGATATCGGAAAGGTTATCGGAAAGCAAGGCAAGACCGCGCAGGCGATGCGTGTTCTCCTGACAGCTGTTGCAGCCAAGGAAGGCAAACGGGCAGTCCTGGAAATAATCGATTAAGCATTGCCGCATCGTGGACGGTTTCATTCTAATTGCCAGGATAGTCTCGGTTTACGGTAGGGACGGCTTTTTGAGGTTAAGTTCTTTTTCTGATTTTCCGGACCGTTTTTTTAAGCTAAAAACGGTCTCAGTGGAATTCTATGCTTCGTTCAAGCAATTAAAGGTGGAAAAAGTCAAGTCAGACGGGCAGGATATCCTGATCAAGTTCGAGAAATTCGACAGTGACAGGGATGTTGAGGTACTGGTCGGAAAGGATGTTTACATTCCCGAAGACAAGTTGGTCAAGTTACCCGCGAACACATATTTTATCCACGATCTTATCGGCAGCAAGGTGATCTTCAAAGGTGTTGAACTCGGCACAATTGAAGATGTAATGGTGTTGCCCGCAAATGATGTTTATGTGATAAGGAAAGAGGGAAAAGAGGTTCTTGTACCTGCCGTCAGTGAATTCATTGAAAGTTTTTCAGCGGATGAGAAACTGATGGTATTGTCAGGAAACTACCCCGGCTATGACGATGAGGATTGACATTATCAGCGCGGTTCCCGATTTCTTTGACGGGCCGCTAACCTCGAGTATCATAAAAAGGGGACAGAACAAGGAAAAGGTTGAGATCCACGTCCACAATCTGCGGGACCATGCCTACGACAAGCACCGGATGATCGACGATAAAGCATTTGGCGGCGGGGCCGGGATGGTTCTAAAAGTTGAGCCTTTTTTTGATATTATTGAGAAGCTGAAAAGCGAAAGAGATTATGATGCCGTTGTCTTCACTGCTCCGCACGGTAAGATATACGACCAGCAGGATGCCAACCGGTACTCGCTGATGAAGAACATAATGATAATATGCGGGCACTACAAAGGGATCGACGACAGGGTACGTCTGGCGTTTGCCACGGATGTGGTATCGATCGGAAATTTTGTGTTAACCGGCGGTGAACTGCTGGCGATGGTGATGGTCGATTCGATAGTCAGGCTTATACCGGGAGTACTTAACGACAGTGAATCGGCCTTGGACGATTCATTTCAGGATGGCGATATGATTGGCGCGCCATGCTACACGCGGCCCGCGGAATACAAAGGGATGAAAGTACCCGAAGTGTTGCTGCAGGGGGACCATGGAAAGGTTAAAGCGTGGAGAGAAGAGCAATCGAAAAGTTTAACAGAGATTTGGAAAAAGATAAACAAGATTGGAGCACAGGTAT
>RHKR01000483.1 GCA_008363265.1 Chlorobiota bacterium | reverse complement strand
GGACGATGATGTTCACCTCAACCAGCTGGTCGCCGCGTCTCTGGCTTCTGTCATTAACGTTCGGAAGACCTTTCCCGGCCATTCTGAGAATCTTCCCGGCGAGTGTGCCGGAGTCGATATTTAGTTTGGCCTTGCCGCTTAATGTCGGTATCTCAACCTCATCACCAAAAACCGCCTGCGGGAAGCTGATGAAGAGTTGGTAGATTATATCTGATCCCTGCCGTTTAAAGTGCTCGTGCTCGAGTTCCTGGAACCCAACGAGAAGGTCACCGCTGTGACCGCCGCGAAGTCCCGCGTTTCCACGTCCGCGCAGGCTTAACTGCATTTCATCGCTCACTCCTGCCGGCACTTCAATAGTTTCTGTTACTTCGGTCTTCATCCTTCCATCGCCATGGCATTTCCGGCATGGTTTATCTATCACAGAGCCTTCGCCGTTACAGTTGGCGCATGGCTGAATGTTAACGAACTGACCGAAAACCGATCGCGAAACATTCCTTATCTCGCCTGAACCGTTACAGGCGGGGCAGGTCTTTTTGCTCGAGCCCCCTTCGGAGCCGCTTCCGGTACAGGAGTCGCACTTTACAAATTTATTTATTTTTATTGTCTTGGTGGTGCCGTTGGCGATCTCTTCGAGCTTGAGTTTCAGGGTTACGCGAAGATCGCTGCCGGGCGTACCGGTGCTTCTTCTTCTGCCGCCGCCCGAGCCTCTGCGCCCGCCACCTCCGAAGAAGTCATCGAAAATCGATCCGCCGCCGAATACATCAGAGAAGTGGGAGAAGATATCATTGATATCAGTGAAACCCTGCTGACCGCCACCGGGGCCGAAAGCCTGATGGCCGTATCTGTCGTATTTTGCCCTTTTGTCATCGTCACTCAACACTTCATAGGCTTCAGCGGCTTCTTTGAACTTGTCTTCCGCCTCTTTATTGTCAGGGTTCCGGTCGGGATGATACTTCATCGCGATCTTCCTGTAGGCCGATTTTATTTCATCCTTGGAAGCTGTCTTGGAAACTCCAAGCACCTCATAATAATCTCTTTTACTCATGGTTTCTAATGTAATTCCTCTCGGTTAATCGCTTACTCTTCAGGTTTTTCGCTGATAATAACGTCACTGTGTCTCAGGATCGAGTCTTTATAAATATATCCGGTTCTTACCTCTTCAAGAACGGTATCGGGTTCGAGTTCCGCGTTCACCATTCTACCTATGGCGTTGTGCAGGTTGTAGTCGAAAGGTTGTCCTTTTGCCTCGATCTTCTGCAGACCCTTGTTTTCAAGCAGTTTGTTGAACTGGTCGTGAATGAGGATGAAACCATCGATAACTTTGGTTTTGTCCTCGGTTTTTGGGGCGAATTCGGCTGCCCTGTCGAAATTGTCTATTACAGGGAGAAGCGCTGTTATCAGACTACCCTCGGCGTCAGTCCAGGCCTTGAGGGATTCTTCCCTGTGACGGCGCTTTATATTGTCGATCTCGGCCATTCTTCTCTGAAGGATGTCCCTTAGAGAATCGACCTCAGCCTTGTATTTCTCAACTTCAGCCTTTAATGCATCATTTTCAGCGGTCAGTACTGATACCATGGGGTCAACTTCGGGGACCGCCTTTGTTTCGGTAACGGGCTCCTCATTCATGGTTTCAGTGGTTTCCTGTGTCTCTTTTTCCTTCATTTCCTGTGTTTCGTCCATTTTCCTGTTTTTCCTTGAGAATTTCATATTTCTCCTTTCTTACTGTTAGTAAAAAAAGCCTTTCTCTAATAAAATCTATCTGTCGGCCGGTTGGTTCCCTGTCAGGAATTCTGTCAGGAGGCCGGCTGTGTAGTCAACTATTGCAATTATTTTGGCATAATCCATTCTTTTGGGTCCGATTATCCCCATCGCTCCGGAGTTGTCGCCGATCCTGTACTCCTTCATTACGAGACTGTAGTCTCCCATCTTCATATCCGGAAGCTCGCTTCCGATCATAATGTTCACCCCGCTCACTGCCGATGACCTCTCGAGAAAGATACCTGAACTGTTCTCGAAAATGTGGATAATAATATCCTTGTCCTCTATCAGTTCAACTATATTCTCAAACTTAAGAGGGTCTTCAAACTCAGGGTGTTTCAGGAGGTTTTTAGCACCTGAGATCATCACCTTTTCTTCGGTCTTGAAGTCGTTGAATATCCTGTCGGCAGAATCATAGAGCATCGTTATTATCGGATTCCCATCAACTCCTGTGTCCTTCAGTCTCTCGGTTATCGTCTCCTTGATATCCTTAAGCCTCAGACCGGCCAGTTTTTCGTTCAGGAGCCTCTGAACATCATCGATCTGCTTTTCTTCGATATTGGCTGTAAGTTCCAGTGTTATCGTTTTAACCAGACCGGAAACGATGCTGATGACAACCAGTATCTTGTTTGATGCAAGATAGACGAGTTGGATCCTGCTCAGCACACCTGTTTCGATCTTCGGGTAGATCACACACGCGAGCTGGTCGGTTATCCGGCTCATAATTTTTGAAGCGGTCGAGTAAATCTCTTCAATATCGATTATGCTCTTCCTTAGTTCGGTGTTGATAACTTCCTGAGTCTGAACATC
>RHKR01000482.1 GCA_008363265.1 Chlorobiota bacterium | reverse complement strand
GTTCATGAATTGAAACCGCATCAACAATCTCAACGCATTTTTCAAGTTTTCCTTCAGAATATGTCTTTTTCAGATACGGCAGGAGAATCCGTAAAATTTCATTTTCCTCCCGTGATCTGCAATTCACCACCCATTCTTCCGAAAGCGCGCCCATGAACCTGCCTCTGCTGACAAGTCTGATGAAGTTATTCACCGCCTCCACATCGTTGAGCTTTGTTTCATCCGCTAAATACCGTTTGAGCAGAAAATAGGTTTCTATTTCGTTAAGATACTTATCACCGATCTGAAATATGACCGAATTGTTTTGAACATTGAGTGAAATCCCCTCAAACTCCTTGAGAGCTGCCCGGATCTTTGAGAAAGTGGCATTTCGTGTATTCTTAAGGTTTTCCGGTGGGGTATCGTGCCACAGGGCAATGTCGAGCCGGTTGATAGCTACCCCCGTCTCTTTGTTTTCCTTGAATGTGTGGTAGGCAATATATGCCAGAACCTCTTTTTGCATTGGGGTCAGGTTCGCGATCATGTCAAGCCCCGAGTGGTCAAATATCTTGAACCCGCCAAAACATGTAACAAGATCGTGTTCTTGTTTTTTCTCCGCACGGGGTATTGCCAATTCAGGTTTCCCCTCTTTGAGGGGCCCTTCCTCCCTTTTCCGTTTTCTGTATCTTCTGAGCCAGATCGAAGCAAATGGCAGAAGCAGAAGCGCGGCGAGCGGAATACTCCATTGCGACCAGAATGATGATCTGTTCATTCTGACGACATTTGGTGAGGTGGAGTAGAGCTGCTTATACTCAATGTCAGATAAAAGAGGGGTTTTGATCGATACCACTCTGACTGTGACTGTCGAGTCATACTCGAACACCCAAACCGAGAACAAGCGGCTTGTCTCATGATCTATCACCAGTTCGCCATCGGCCGGATAGAATCCCCCTGTCTTCAGAGTATCACCGACCACAGTAAGAATAGTGTCGCTGAAGTTGAGTCTCCCCATCCACTTGGCCCTGCCTTCATCCCAGCCATAAGGCCTCAAAGCAACATAAATAGTATTCTGATCCTGATCAGCCCACACAGCAGAAAAATTAGCATGGTAGTCCTCTTTTCTGCCCCAGTCATACATTTTCGTGAAGGAGAGTGAATCGAGGTTGAACCTGTAGAAATCCCAAAGATTGGTAAATCCATCTGCCTGTTTACCGGATCTGTTACCCACTCCGCCGAGAATGTAGTAAACATCCCGCTCTTTGGATGGTAATACCGCAAAACCATGCCTGGGGGCAATGAAGTCTCCTGTGGTTTTTAATTCGCTCCATTTCTGGGTTGTGGGGTTAAACCTGATCAAATCATTTCTCGTTTTATACCAGCCGTATCCGCCAAATATGTTAACCGACCCCGTCCTGGTATCAACAAACACCCTTCCGCCATAGTGATGACCCTCCTTCGTATCAACCGTTAATTTCCCGGTGCCTTTTCCATTCTTGAAATCATAAGTAACTGCCTCATTATCGGGCCAGTAGGAAGAATAACCCACGACAAGATCCTGATTCGGGTATGCATACATTCCATACCGTGTGCGGTCGGGCTCCGGATACTTTGTTAATGTCGTGCTGCCGTCTTTGAATGAGTAATACCCGATTCCTTCGTTCGTTAAGACTCCGAACCGGTTATTATATGGATCGTTGAAAATTCCCTTATAAACTGACTTTTTAAATACCATTGAGTCATGCACGGTCCAGAAGTAGTGCCTGTTAATGTTCCAGATGTGGTTTTTCGCGAGTGCATCGCGATCGCCTGTTTCATCGTAGGCAATGTCGCCGTCCATCTCCCTGAATGAGTATTTATGCTCAAGCTCGTCTCCAACAAATATTTGCAGGTCGCTGATCACCATTGGAGCACTCCTGACATCACCCGGGGAAGATCCCAAATATATTTCCGACCCATCACCCGTCTCAAACGGAGCGGTGGACAAAGTTTTAGTACTGTCGTTAAGATCAAACAACACTTCACCGGCAGATTCATTCACATCAATCCTGAGGGTGTGTTCCTTACTCTCGAACACTTCTCCTTTGGGAAGCGTAAACTCAAGTCCGGTGGGGCGATCATTCACTATTGTTCTGAATACAACAAAGTCAGATCCGGGGGAGCCGGTAAATACTATTTTTAGATTGTATTTGGGATTGGATATCCTTAGGATCGCTCCGGTTCCGGAGCTGAATCCAAATGAAGCTTTTAGCCGGACGGAGTAGACCCGGTTCAGGTCGATCAGGCCATCATGCGTTATATGCAGTAAAGAGCAACTTGCTGAGTCGAGTCCCCGCTCAGGGTCATGGTCCCCGTGCGGTAGCCTCTGACTCCCGTAAAGGACGATCCCACCGGATACAGCTGGGCCTTTCTGTTGCGAGACAGAGCCGGCGATCGAAAAGATAATGAGAAAAAGTAATAAGTAATATTTTACCAGAAAGTGACTCCCTACAGGTCAGAACTCAGAATTGGCAATTGTCTGTACTGAAATATATATAAAAAAAGCCGCCTTTCAAAGACGGCTTTTTATGCAGAAAAATTAAGTTTTTACTTAAATC
>RHKR01000481.1 GCA_008363265.1 Chlorobiota bacterium | reverse complement strand
ATGAAGATAAAGTGAAGAACCGTGATAACAAGAAGAAAGAACTCGTTGCCGCCCTCACAAAGGACAAAGGCCTCAAGGGTCAGGTTATCACCTTTTTCAACGGCGGGAAATACTCGCTTTACGGATTTAAAAGATATAACGACGTAAGACTCGTTTTTGCCCCCGAAGACCAGCTCGGTTTCTTCGGCGGTGACCCCGACAATTTCACATATCCAAGATACAACCTCGATGTTACCTTCTTCCGTGTTTACGACGAAAAAGGTAATCCTCTTAAGACAGATCACTATTTCAAATGGTCAACCAATGGCCCCATGCTCGGCGAGCCTGTATTCGTTGTTGGTAACCCGGGAAGTACAAACAGACTCCACACTGTATCGATGCTCGAGTCGCAGCGCGACTATTCAATGAAGGTACAGCTCGGATTCCTTAAGAGCCTCGTGAATGTTTATACGGCCTACATTGCCGCAAATCCTGATAAAGCCTATGAACTTAACGACCAGCTTTTCAGCTTCGCGAACAGCCTTAAAGCTAGCCAGGGAATTTTCGAGGGCCTGAACAATGCTGTTTTCATGAAGAAAAAAGTTGATTGGGAATCAAAATTCAGAGCCGCGGTTCTGGCCGATCCTAAACTTGCTTCAGAATACGGCAACCTCTGGGAAAAGATAGCTGAAGGCCGCAAGAAAATGCACGGCGTTTTCAACGAGCTCAACGCTTTCAGAGTACGCCCGATGATCTTCTCACAGTACTTCCTTACCGCTTCCGCAATAGTAGGCGCCGCTAAAAAAGGAAACAAGCCTGAACTTACAGTGTTTCCCGAGGATTTCGATAAAATGATGTCTGACCTCCTGCTTAAGGAAAATATCAGCTACATCGTCAGTCTGCTCGGAAAAGATCACCCGGCATTCAACACCCTTACCGGTGGACGCCAGGGCGACGAAGCTGTGGAGTACCTCCTCGGGAAGAGCAGCCTTACTTCAAAAGAGAAAGTCACACAGTTCCTCACACTTTCACCAGATGAGATCCTGAAATCTGATGATCCTTTCATCCAGTATATGATCCTCGCTCAGGAAAAGATCAAACCTTACAGCGACCTTGTAAAACAGGTTCAGACCGAGGAAGCGGTTTATCTCGACAAACTTGGTCGTGCCGCGTTTGAAGTGTACGGAACCTCAATTCCTCCCGACGCAACTTTCTCCCTCAGAATTTCTGACGGCGTGGTCAAGGGCTACGATTACAACGGTACCACTGCTCCGGCGTTCACAACTTTCTACGGCCTTTACGACAGATATTTCAGCCATGGCAAGAAATTCCCCTGGAACCTCCCCGAAAAGTGGGAGAACCCGCCGGTTGAGTTCGATCTGAGCGTCCCTTTCAACTTCGTATCCACCAATGATATCATCGGCGGCAATTCAGGTTCCCCCGTTATCAACAAGGATGCTGAAGTGGTGGGCCTCGCTTTCGACGGCAACATCGAAAGCCTCCCCGGCCAGTTCATTTTCGATGAAACTGCCAACAGAACTGTTTCTGTTCACTCATGGGGAATGTACGAAGCCATCAAAGACCTCTACAAGGCAACCAGACTCGCAAACGAATTAAAGAACGGCGAACTGGATTAATCATCCGTAATTGTATTTCAAAGGCCGCTTTTCTCAACGAAAGCGGCCTTTTTTATTATTCATTTCAATTAATTCTTCTTTTTTTCTTATATTTCATGGTTTAGCAGAAACATTTAACCAGGAGCAAGAGATGGCACTTTTTACAGGTGGCAAAAAAGTTGAAAAGCTGACCCAGGATAACGAAAGACTCACCAAAGAAGTGGCTAAATTGAAGCAACTTCATGATAAGATGAACCGCGAGAACGGCGACCTCAGAATGGAAAAAAGCAATCTGTTGATCGACATCGATACCCTCCGGTCGCAGCTTAATACTTTCATGGAGAAGTACGTCGACGTTGAAGAACTTGAAAAAAGAGCCGAGGAACTCAGAGGGCAGATATCGGGCTTTGAGTCCGCGCCTGCTGCTTCTGAGCAGATAAGCATCGCGTACGAGGATATCCCCGCTCATCTCCGCTCCGAGATAGAGGAACTCGAGGAAAGAAAAACCGCCCTCGAAAGGGATATAAAGACCAAGGAAGCCTACCTTGAAAAGCTGAAAGCCCAGTTCGATCTACTCGAGCAGGCTGCCCTTAACCAGGCCCCGCCTTCCTTCGCCTCTGATTCCGATACTTCACAACTTACTGCTGAGCAGGAAAGCCTGCAGGAGATCATCCTCGAGCTCCGCAGACAGAAAAGTGAACTTGAGGAGGAGATATCCGCACTCAGAGCCGAAAGATCCGCCCCTGCTGAAATGCCGCACTTCGATCCGTTTGCCTCTTTCGGACAGCCTGCCACACCTGCTCCCGTTGATGATGAGGAAATGAACCGGCTACGGGCTCAGTTGACCGAAAAGGAAGAAGAACTCTACTCACTACAGCAGCGCCTTAATGAAGAACTCGCTGACAAAAATCTTGAGATCAGTTCACTCAGATCACAACTTGATGATAAAGACCGCCGTATCTCGGCTCTCGGTCTCGATGG
>RHKR01000480.1 GCA_008363265.1 Chlorobiota bacterium | reverse complement strand
GATAACTCCGTAAATTATTCACCCTGTTAGCAAGTTCCTTGTGAGTCCTTATTTCTTCTTCAAACATCATCTTCTCCGTTTATAATTCAATTTCCATTCTTAGAAGTGCAGCCGCAAGGGTTTTGCCCTGCGCGTCGAGTTTAAGCGACACTGTGCCTCCACCTCCTAAAGTGTTATGCAGAATGAAGTTAAGTGCCTTAAGATTGGGCAGTTCGTACCGCTCAACCTCACCGAGACATACTCCTTCAAAATACTCTTTTACACGCTCTTTGGTCAGGTGATCCCTGATGATCGCGTAGCCTTCATCATCGTAGGCTATTATACCCACGTTTGCCGCGTCTCCCTTGTCACCGCTTCGTCCGTGCGCGATGTCTCTCAGTCTGATCTTCATCCTTAAATCTCCACGATGTTTACGACAGGAATAACGAGTTCTTTCTTGATCAATGCGGGCCAGTATGCCACCACGTTGCTGGGCTTCGGCCTTCCACCCGCAAATCCCGTGACCGCGGGAGGACCCGTGAGGATCAGAGGAGCGATCTCCTGACCAAACCGTTCGATCGAGGGTTTGTCCTGCCCTCTTACAGCAAATCTGACCATTATCTCGTTGATGAGGTCTTCATCCATCTCTTTTGCCGCCTTGCCGTGACAGGCGTTGTAACCGACAAACTCGGTTCTGAACTCTTCAAATGTACACCCGAGAGCTTCAAGACGCTTGCGCAGTATTCGATCAGCTGCCTTCGCTTTTGTCAGTGCCTGCGGCCAGCTGTAGGTAAGCGTTGCAAACGATGAATAACCATATTCATAAGAGCAGGATACCTTGTAGAACGGGGTGTAGGGTTTCCCTTTTACGCCCGACATTTTTACGCGGTCTTTTCCGTCATATGAAAGCTGAATTGTAGTGAAATCCGCAATGCAATCAGGGGTGATGTATTCAGCAGGATCACCGATCTCATAGAGCAACTGTTCGGAGACGGTTTCAATTGTTACCGCACCACCGAGGCTCTCATGCTTGGTGATAACCACATCCCCGTTCGGGAATGCTTCAGCTATCGGAAAACCGGGTTTCTCCATATTTTCGATCGATTCCCAGTCGCCCAGGAAGTTTCCACCCGAGGCCTGGGCACCGCACTCAAGTATGTGCCCGGCAACGGTTCCGACCGCCATTTTATCAAAATCTTCCCTGTCCCAGCCGAATTCATGTATCATCGGCGCCAGGGTAAGCCCGGTGTCGGTTGTACGGCCTGTGATTACAATATCGGCCCCTTTTTGAAGCGCTTCAACAATTGGGAAGGCCCCAAAATAGACATTGGCGCTAAGTAATTTGTCTTTCACTCCGGTGATCGGTTCGCCTGTCTCCATGTTGGCAAGTTCCGCGCCGGCTGCTAAAAGTCCGTCGAGACTGTTTTTAATATTGTCTCCCTCTATCACAGCTATTTTCAAACCGGAAATACCCAGCTCAGCTGCCACCGCGGCTATTGCTTCAGCGCATGCCTGCGGATTCACTCCACCGCCATTTGTGATAACCTTTATTCCCTTCTCCTTGCAAACAGGGAGTATCCTCTTCATCAGCGGAGGTATATCCCGGGCATAACCAAGTTTGGGGTCTTTGTTCTTTTGTTTCTGCAGGATCGACATCGTTACTTCTGCAAGGTAATCCATCACGAGATAATCGATATCTCCTGAAGTAACCTGCCAGTACGGTGCTTCGATCAGATCGCCCCAGAAACCTTGTCCGGATGCAATTCTTATCTTTTCTTTCATTTATCGGTCTTCCGGTTTAGAACAGAGTTAACAATGAATTCTGGAGAGAGATTTTCACCCCTTCGGAGCGGAATAAACCTCTTGTCCCCCCTGATCCAGGTCAGCTGCCGCTTGGCATACCGACGGGTGTTCTGCTTGATCAGTTCGATGCTTCTATCAAGGGAGATCGAACCACAAATATAGCTAATCATCTCCTTATAACCTACAGTATTCAGAGAATTGAGTGAGGGTTCGTACCCCATTTTGAGGATATTTCTTGTCTCGGTTTCGAGCCCGTTTTCGATCATCTTATCCACTCTCTCCTCGATCGTCCGGTAGAGTTCTCCACGGTCACCGTCAATAAAGAACTGGTGCCAGATAAGCTCCTCACTTCTGGTCTGTTCGATGTGGTGCTTCCAGATCGGTTCACCCGTTGTCTCGAGCACTTCAAGGGCCCTGATCACCCTTTTCCAGTGTCCCGGTGTCATCTTTGCGGCGCTTACAGGGTCTTTTTCCTGCAGGATTTCGTAAAGCCGTTCGTTCCCTTTTTCTTCCTTGAACTTTCTCAATTCTTCACGCAGTTCCTCATTCCTGGCGGGCCCTTCGAAAATACCGTCGATCAAGGCTTTGATGTACAATCCTGAACCGCCGGCAACCACGGGAATTTTTCCGGAGGAGTGAAGCGCGGCTATGACCTCACCGGCCTCTTTTTCGAAAATAGAGACATTATATTCTTCATCAGGATCTCTGATATCAATGAAGTGGTGTTTAACTGCGGAGAGTTCTTCAGTGGATGGCTTTGCGGTGCCGATGTCGAGATAGCGGAATATCTGCCTGCTGTCAGCTGATATTAT
>RHKR01000479.1 GCA_008363265.1 Chlorobiota bacterium | reverse complement strand
GTACGGAACGCGGCAGGAGGCTATCTCGTTCAGGAGCGTGATATTATCGAAACAGATCCCGCGAAGTGGGAAACTGTTGCCGGCAGCAGCCCCGGGGAAGGGAAGAGCGATGAGCTCGCTTTTGCCTGGACCGTCTGCAAAAATGTGAGGTCGAATGCCATTGTACTTGTTAAAGAGGGGCAGACCATCGGAATTGGTGCCGGTCAGGTCTCCAGGGTTGATTCCGTGAAGATCGCCATAGCGAAAGCGCGCGAGTTCGGATTCGACATCACCGGCGCGGTTGCCGCTTCAGATGCCTTTTTCCCGTTCGAAGACGGGGTTACACTTCTCGCTGAAGCCGGGGTAAAGACAGTTCTTCAGCCGGGGGGCTCTGTGCGGGACGCGGAAAGTATAGCAGCGGCCGGTAAACACGGCATCACAATGATGTTTACCAAAGTCAGACACTTTAAACACTGAGGTTTTGAATAATGGGAATTTTTGATTTTTTAGCGAATGATATTGCCATAGATCTGGGAACCGCGAACACCCTGATCTATGTAAAAGGGAAGGGCATCGTGCTTAACGAGCCTTCGATCGTGGCGTTCGACAGGAACACCCGCAAGATCATCGCTCTCGGAAACAAGGCGAAGGAGATGATGGGAAGGGAGCACCGTGAGATATCGGTTACCCGTCCGATGAAAGACGGTGTTATCGCTGACTTCGAGATAGCCGAAGGTATGATCCGGGCATTCATTAAAAAAGTCAACTCGGGTATAGTTTCCGCACGCAAAGTGGTTATCGCCGTGCCGAGCGGTGTTACCGAGGTTGAGAAGCGTGCCGTGCGCGACAGTGCCGAACATGCCGGAGCGAAAGAAGTTCACCTCATTTCAGAGCCGATGTCGGCCGCGATCGGTATCGGTATCGACGTCTCGAGGCCTGAAGGCAACATGGTCATCGATATCGGTGGCGGTACAACCGAGATCGCTGTGATAGCACTTTCAGGTATAGTGGTCGAGGAATCGATCAAGGTTGCCGGTGATGAGATGAACGAAGCGATAGTGAGCTTTTTCAGAAGAAATTACAACATTTTAATCGGTGAAAGAACCGCTGAGGCTATCAAGTGTCAGGTTGGTTCCGCGATGGCCCTACCGGAGGAGCTCACGATCGAGGTGAAGGGCCGCGACCTTGTTGGTGGCGTTCCCAAGAAAGTTGAAGTATCATCCGTTGAGATCAGAGACGCTCTCGAGAGCCCCGTGGTTGCCATCCTTGAAGCGGTAAGAAGACTGCTCGAGAGGACCGGTGCGGAGCATTCTGCTGATATCCACAGCTCCGGAATCATGCTTTCAGGTGGCGGCGCCTTGCTTAAAGGACTCGACAAGAGGATAAGACTTGAAACCAATCTGCCTGTTCACATTGCTGAAGAGCCGCTTCTCGCGGTGGTTCGCGGTGCAGGAAGGGTGATCGACAATCTGAACGCATACGCCCCTGTACTGATCAGGCACCGTCGCTATTAGGATGAAGCAATTCCTTTTAACCCTCTACCGTACTTTCCGGTCCTACCTTCTACTGGTGGGGCTGGTTATCCTTTCATTTCTCCTGATGTCGGTAAGTGAGCACGAATCCACTCAGAAACTGAGGGGCCTGGCCCTTTCATCTTTTTCATATGTGGCCGGGATGTTCGGCAAGCTCAACTTCATCGCCGATCTTCGTTCCGACAATGAAGAACTCCGGCGCAGAAATGCAGAACTGATGCTTGAAAACAATCAGTTGAGGGAGTTCGGTCTGGAGAACAACGAGTTGAGGGAGATGCTGGCTTTTCAGGATACAAGTTCATACGAATTGATACCCGCGGAGGTGATATCGAAGTCGTATCTTGGCGATCAGGTGAATTTCACCATCAACCGGGGTTTGAGTGACTCGGTGAAGCAGGGGATGCCTGTTATCACTCACGACGGACTTGTGGGGATAGTCTACACTTCATCAAGCGGTCACGCGATCGTAAGAACCTATAAAAATGTTAACCTTAAACTTATCGTGAAACTGATGAACTCCGGCGCGCCCGGAATTCTAAAGTGGAACGGAACCGAACTTGTGATGCAGGGGATATCGAAGACGCTACAGCTTCCCAAAGGGGAGAGGGTAATAACAAGTGAACAGAGTTCGCTTGTAGCGATAAACCTTCCGGTAGGTGATGTCGAGAAGGTGCTGAATCCTGAAAGCGGTCTCTTCAACGATCTTTTGATAAAGCCTTACGTCGATCTTAATACAACGATGAACGTCTTTGTCATGCGGATGATCCAAAGTAAAAAAGTGGATGAGTACGAACTGAACTATCTGAGAACCAAATGAGCCGGAACAAATACCTCTTCCTCCTCCTTCCGGTACTTTACCTGATCCCTCTGCTTTTTATTCAGGTGATCTTTGTCCCGTTCATCGCAATCGACACCGCGGTTCCCGATCTGATCCTCATACTCGTGGTTTACTTTTCCGTGCGTGAAGGTCAGATCCCCGGGATGCTTTTCGGCTTCGGCGCGGGGCTCATTTTCGACATGGTCACAGGTAATCTCCTCGGAAGTGCCGCCCTTTCAAAAACGCTCGCGGGATTCATGGCTGGA
>RHKR01000478.1 GCA_008363265.1 Chlorobiota bacterium | reverse complement strand
TCGCACCGTCCTTAATTATTCCCCCATGCTCAGCCTTCGTCCCCACCATGAAACCCGTAACATCCTGAAGGAACAGCAAAGGTATCCTCCGCTGGTTGCAGTTCATAATGAACCGCGCCGCCTTGTCCGCGCTGTCCGAGTAGATCACGCCCCCCACCTGCATCTCACCCCTCGCCGATTTAACCACCGACCTCTGGTTCGCCACGATTCCCACAGCCCAACCGTCGATACGGGCATAAGCCGTGATCAAAGACTTGCCATACCCCGCCTTGTACTCATCGATCTCCGACCCGTCAACAATCCGCGCTATAAGTTCGTATGTGTCATACTGCTTTATCGCCTCATCCGGAAGCACACCGTAAATTTCCTTCTCATCGAACAATGGAGGTCTCGATTTCTCCCGTGAGAACCCCGCCTTCCCCCTTTCACCGAACTTATCGATCAAAGAACGTATTTCATCCAGACACTCCTCATCACTCTCCATCACATTGTCAGTAACCCCCGAGATGTTACTCTGAACCACCGCCCCACCCAGCGACTCATTATCCGTAACCTCGCCGATCGCCGCCTTCACCAGATGAGCCCCCGCCAAAAACACGAACCCCTCACCCCTCACGATCAAAGCCTCATCACTCATGATCGGAAGATACGCCCCACCAGCAACACACGGACCCATTATCGCCGCTATCTGCGGGATACCCATCGCCGACATCCTCGCGTTATTCCTGAATATTCTTCCAAAATGCTCCTTGTCAGGGAAGATATCATCCTGCAACGGAAGAAAAACACCCGCGCTGTCCACCAGGTAAATGATCGGCAACACGTTCTCCATCGCCACCTCCTGAGCCCTCAGATTTTTCTTGCAGCTCATCGGGAACCACGCCCCCGCCTTAACAGTCGAGTCATTCGCCACGATCACACAATCCCTTCCGCTCACCTTTCCGATACCGAAGACGGTTCCGGCACTGGGTGCCCCGCCCCACTCCTCGTACATGCCGTGCGCGGCAAAAGTGTTCAGCTCCATAAACCGGGTACCCGGATCGATAAGACGGGCGATCCTTTCGCGGGCGGGCATCTTCCCCTTGTCACGCATTTTCTGCAGCGCTTTTTCACCACCACCCTTTTCAGTCTTTTTTCTTTCGTATTCTAGTTTTCTAACCAGTTCCTTGTAGGCATCCTCCCTTACATGGAATGGCTTTTCCCTAGTGATATCAGTACCAACCTTCTTCATTGATCTTCCGTGGCTTCAGGTGAAAAAATTATTTATCGAGCAGTTGTCTTGAGATCACTATCCTCTGCACTTCGCTGGTTCCCTCCCCAATAGTCAGAAGCTTCACATCACGATAAAACTTCTCCACCGGAAAATCCTTGATGAACCCATATCCTCCAAATATCTGTACCGCTTCGTTTGAGCACCTTTCAGCAACCTCGCTCGCGAAGAGCTTCGCCATTGCCGCGGAGTTTCCAAGAGGCTTCCCGGCGTCCTTCAGACTCGCCGCCTTGTAAGTCATCAAACGCGCCGCCTCGATCTCAGTCGCCATATCCGCGAACTTGAACTGGATGCCCTGAAAGGCATTTATAGGCTTTCCGAACTGGTGCCTCTCCCCCGAGTATTTTAATGATTCATCAAGGGAGCCCTGTGCCAGACCCACGCTCAGCGCCGCGATCGATATCCTTCCCCCCTCAAGGATCTTCATCGCCTGCTTAAAACCCTCACCTTCAACCCCGATCAGATTCTCCGCGGGCACCCGCATATTGTCGAACATCAGCTGGCATGTGTCACTCGAGCGCATCCCCAGCTTGTTCTCCTTCTTGTTCACAATATAACCCGGAGTATCCGTCTCAACAATAAACGCCGAGATACCTTTCGAGTGCTTCGACTTGTCCGTTACAGCCATAATAACCGCAACCTGGCCAACACCACCGTGAGTTATGAAAGTCTTGCTGCCGTTTATCACCCACTCATCACCCTCTTTTACGGCTGTGGTTATCATTGAAGCGGCATCAGATCCGGAAACGGGTTCGGTTAGTCCCCATGCCCCGATCCACTCACCAGAGGCAAGCTTGGGGAGGTATTTCCTTTTCTGTTCTTCATTGGCGTGCATGAGAATGTGGTTTGTGCAGAGACCATTATGGGCGGCAACTGTAAGAGCAACCGAAGGGTCAATTCTGGCAAGTTCTTCAATTATAAGGGCATACTCGGTATAGCCAAGTCCGGACCCACCATAGGTCTCGGGGACAAGAATGCCCATGCAACCCATGCCTGCCAGCTCTTTAACGATCTCAAATGGGAATTTTTGCGATTCATCATACTCCATTACAACCGGTTTTAAGACGCTTACCGCAAAATCCCGTACCGCCTCCTGAATCGCTCTCTGTTCCTCAGAAAACTCCAATAAAAAACTTGATCCCGTATCCATTTCCATCTCCATTAATTAAAAATCCGTAAAAAAATCCGCCCCAGCGGAAGAGGGTTTAGTCCGCCCCGGCGGATTGGGGTGGAGGGTTTAGGACCAATCCACCCCGGCGGACCATACCCCATCCGCGAAAATCCGTGTTATCCATGTCATCCGTGGTCTAAATAACACCTAATCCGCCCCGGA
>RHKR01000477.1 GCA_008363265.1 Chlorobiota bacterium | reverse complement strand
TACTCGAGAGCGTATGTGATGTTGTTCGTGGCCCTCGGAGTTGGTCTTCCACCCGGGGGAACGAAGCCTGTCGGCATCACATGGTACGAAGTGAAGCCACCCACGGCGAGGTTAAGTACCTTGTAGGTTGTATCAACGCCGGCGATGTGGGCTCTTACACGGTTGACATATGCGCTGTCCGGGGGATTCGCGCCTGTTCCCGCAGAAGTCGATGAGCCGAGGACAACAATATAATTGTAGTCGTATATCGATGCTCCGCCCGTCATTTTGATGTTGTCAAGGAACAGGGTTTGCTGAACACCATCGGCGACAGACTGCCCGAAGAAGATCGTCTTTATTCTTGTCAGGTCGCACCCGCCCGGGTTCCGTTTGAACGTATCAAGAGGGGCCCAGAGGAGGGTCCACTGTCCGGCAGGTATGCCTTGTGGATTGTAGAGCGAAAGTGGAATCTTGGTTGAACGCTGGTTTGAGAGATCTTCAACAAAAATTTTCGGCAGATCAGCTGCGCTCACGGCTACTTTTGAATAAACCATGAAGACTATCGAGTCTTTCAGAGTTGCATCCCTTCCCGGCCAGCCGGGGGCGGCAACCGCGGCTACCCAATCGCCACCGGTCATTGATCTGTACTGAAGTTTCAAACCGTTGGTTCCAGCGTAAAAAGTATCCGCTACAACCGGGAACTTCACACTGTTAACAGTAAGCAACTCGCTGGGGGAGGTTACCTGGAGGCAACTCGGGTCGTAGTAGTTTGGGATATCGCTGTCCGTGAAGAACAGGTAGTCCTGCGCCTGCACATGTGCAGTGCAGGCGAGGAATGCAAAAGCAATAAATATTTTGAATGATCTTAACATTTCGGTGCCTACTTGTTAAGGATCATTTTACCGGTGAAGAATTTGCCATTCACTTCAACCGAGTAGAAATAAACACCCGAGTTCACCATCTGACCGGCTGAATTGCTGCCGTTCCACTGAACGCGGTTGATGCCAGGGGCTGCGATACCGTTGAAAATTTCCGCCACTTCACTTCCGAGTATGTCGCGGACGATCACTCTCACGTTCTCTTTTTCAGAGAGGTTGAAAGAGATAGTGGTTGAAGGGTTGAACGGATTGGGATAGTTGCCATAAAGGTGGAAACCATTGATCGCGCCGGAATTGTCAGCCATGATCTCGTTCGAGTAGCTCACCGAACCGTCGAGGTCGATCTGTTTCAGACGGTAGTAGACCGCTCCTTCGAGAGGTCTTGTATCGACAAATGAGTAGCTGTTGGTGACTGTTGAAGTACCATTGCCTTTTACGAAGCCGATCTCTGTAAAGTCGGAGTTTTCGCTTCTTCTCTCGATCGAGAATCCGAAGTTGTTTGTCTCAGTTGCAGTGGTCCATTTCAGTTCCACTCCTGCGGCGGTAACCGAAGCCGAGAATGAAGCAAGTTCGACCGGAACGAGGCTTGAGATGTCATATCTGAGAACACGGTTATTTGCCCAGTCGGTAACCCATAGTTTTTTGTTCACGTTGTCAACGGAAGCACCGCGGGGGGTTCTGAGTGAGTTCTGGGTCGGGGGATTAAGGCCGGTGCCGGTAACGAAATCGGGCTGACCAATAACATAATCAGCGTTGGCGCCGTTGGCGAGTGTTGCAGCCTGAAGGAAAACAGAGATACGGTTGTTGGTTTCCTGAACAACATAGAGATTGCCGAGGATGTCGCCGGTTACCCATCTAACGCTTCCTGAACCTGCCTGCGTAGTGTTGGAGGTATTGGTTGTAAAGTCAGGCTGACCGAGCACAGCGTCGGCGGTGTCACCGCTTACAAGGGTGGCGGCGTTGTTGAACTTCATAACGCGTCTGTTGGTATATTCACTAACCCAGAGGTTTCCGAGGATATCTACATATACACCGTTAGCGTTGTTCATTTTGAATGCTGTAAGACCTGAAGTGCCGGTGACAAAGTCCGGCTGACCGAGTACGAGGTCGGCATTCGCACCGTTCGCAAGGGTTGCAGCGTTCTGGAAGCGGAGAATTCTGTGGATATTGAAGTTGCTTACCCAGAGTGTGCCGTTGGCTTCCACGAAGATTCCCGCAGGTCCGCTGAACTTGTTCTGAGCGGTTGCGGCGGAGCTGGTAACAAAATCAGGCTGACCGAGCACACCGTCGGCTGTATCACCGTTAACGAGATTGTCGGCATTGTCCCATCTTGTAACACGGTTGTTTCCGTATTCACTAACCCAAAGGGTACCGTTACCATCGACGATCGCGCAAATGGGATTGTTCATCTTTACCGCAGAAAGGCCTGAAGTATTGGTTGTGAAGTCAGGCTGTCCGATAACAAGTTCGGCATCCGAACCGTTAACATAGGCATTAACACTCGAGAACCTTAGAACTCTGTGGTTGCCTCTGTCGGCGACCCAGATCTTGCCGGTTCTGTTGTCAAAAAATACACCATTTGGACCGTTGAACTTGTTGATCGCTGTTCCGCCTGTAAGCGTAATGTAATCAAGCTGTCCGAGCACGCCTTCGGCCGCGGGACCATTCACAAACTGAGCGAACGACGATCCTGCCAAAAAGGCGAGAAAAAGTGCGAAACCCGTATGTAAGCGCTTACATTTTTTCTTATGTAAGCGCTTACATTTGAAGTGCAAATATATGATTTTTTAGATTGATGTCAAGTGAAAAATGCAACAACCGTAAAATGCGATACTGTGATCTATTGCATATTGGGGTGAAGAAAGATTCTTCAGCGCCTGGAACGGCTGAAAAGTTAACTCAACTCATCGCTCATTCCGCACCGGCGGATCATCACTCATTCCTCCCCAATATCCTCATTCCATACTTCAGGATTTTTGGTGATATAGTCTTTCAGCATGTCGATACACTCCTGTGAGTTCATATCGATCACTTCGATGCCGGCTTCGCGGAGCCATTTCACGCCGCCGTCGAAGTTGACAGATTCACCCACGATGACTTTTTTGAAGTTGAACTGGCGGGCAAGCCCCGAGCAGTACCAGCATGGCGCGAGGGTGGTTACAAGGATCTTGTCGCGGTAGGTTTTTTGGCGACCGGCTTTGCGGAAGGCATCGGTTTCACCATGGATGGAGGGGTCGTCCTCCTGAATGCGGCGGTTGTGTCCGCGACCGACGAGGTTCCCTTCAAGGTCAAAAATCGCTCCGCCAAT
>RHKR01000476.1 GCA_008363265.1 Chlorobiota bacterium | reverse complement strand
GTTTACAATGTACTCGGCAAGGAAGTTGCAACCCTCGCGAATGGTGAGTTTGAATCAGGCAGACACAGCGTGGATTTCAACGCGAGTGACCTCGCCAGTGGTGTTTACTACTACACCATCAGCGCTGGTAACTTCAGCTCCACCAAGAAAATGATCCTGATGAAGTAATTCTTTAAACCGCAAAGGGGCACAGAGAAGGTATTAGGTATCAGGTATTAGGTATTAATATCTGATCCGCGTCGATCCGCTTAATCTGCGTGTATCTGCGTCCTATTAAACTTCTCTGTGCTCTCTGCGGTTAAATTTTATCCCTACAATCAAAAAACATGGAAGAAACATTGGAAAGATTATTTGAGACCAAGTACGGCTATTTTTCACACGATGGTAGCGAATATATTATCAAGCGGCACGACACACCGAAGCCCTGGGTTAATGTAATATCGAACGGCGACTACGGGCTGGTGATATCACAGACCGGCGGCGGTTTCAGCTGGCTGACCCACTCCGAGTTCAACCGGGTTAACCGGTGGCATCAGGACCTGATACAGGATAACTGGGGCAAGTTTCTCTATGTTAAAAACAACGAAACAGGCGAAGTGTGGTCACCCACATTCATGCCCGTAAAGACACCTCTCGACTCATACGAGTGCAGATACGGTTTCGGTTACACCGTATTCACCTCGGAGTACAAGGGGATAAAGATTGAAATGACGGTCTTCGTACCGTTGAACGACACCCTCGAGGTGTGGAATGTTAAGTTCATCAACAATTCGGGGAAGAAGGTATCCCTCTCACTTTTTACATATTTTGAGTGGTGCCTTGGCTCTTCAGCCGATTTTCACAGGGAATTTCACAAGACTTTTATAGAAACTTATTTTGATGCCGAAGGCAACTACATGCACGGCACGAAGCGCCTTTGGGAGATCCCTTTGGGCGACAGGGGACACTGGAACATCGACTACCAGTACCACGGATTTTTTGGAGTAAACAAGAAAGTGGTTTCGTACGAATCAGAGAAGGAGAACTTCCTCGGTCAGTACGGCGACCTCATAAACCCCGCCGCTCTTCAGGGCAAACCGTTGACCTGCCAAACCGGATCATGGAATGATCCCATCGGCTGCCTTCAGAATGAACTGGTGCTCGAAGCAGGTGCCGAAGATACAAGTATTTACCACCTCGGTCTCGTAAGCGAACTTTCCGAAGTAAAAGGGAAGATGGCAAAGTATGACACTCCCGAAAAAGTGACTGAAAAACTCGCTGAAGTAAAGAAGATGTGGGAGGAAATGCTCTCACCACTCGAGATCGAAACACCCGATGCCTCGATGAACCTGATGGTTAATAAATGGCTCAGATATCAGGCGATCGCGGGAAGACTTTGGGGCAGAACAGCCTACTATCAGCAAAGTGGTGCTTTCGGATTCCGGGATCAGCTGCAGGATTCACTCGTATGGCTGCCTATCGATCCCTCCGGTACAGAAAAGCAATTGAAACTGCACGCCGCTCACCAATTCGAAGAAGGAACTGTTCTTCACTGGTGGCACCCGATCACTGAGACAGGTCTTCCGACCAAGATGGTTGATGACCTCCTCTGGCTTCCGTTCATCCTCTCGATGTATGTGAAGGAGACGGGAAACCTGAGCTTCGTTGAGGAAAAGGTCGAGTATTACGACAATAAAAACCTGATCGAAACCCTCTATCAACACTCACTCAGAGCCATTGATGTGGTTTTCTCACGGCTTAGCCCAAGGGGAATACCCCTCATCGGTGCCGGCGACTGGAACGACGGTCTCAGTGCCGTGGGCCTCGAGTTCAAGGGAGAATCGGTCTGGATGGCGGAATTTTTCTATTTCGTGCTTGTTGAGTTCGCAAAGATCGCCGAAATGAAGGGTGACTCCGCTACTACTGAAAAACTCCTCGCGGGTGCCGGTAAGCTCAAAGCCGCCTTCAACGAACACGCCTGGGACGGTGAATACTTCTACCGTGGCACCAAGGATACAGGGGAGAAATTCGGTTCCGCTGAAAACACTCAGGGAAAGATTTTCCTCAATCCCCAGACATGGTCGGTTATGAGCGATAGTGCCCCGAAGGAGAGACAGGAAGCCGCACTTCTCGCGGTTGAGAAACACCTTTTAAGGAATAACGGAACACTTCTTCTGGCTCCTGCGTACAGTGTTCCCGATAAATATATCGGCTACCTCTCCCGTTATGCTCCGGGCAGAAGGGAGAATGGCGGGGTTTACATGCACGCCGCTACATGGTCGATCTGGGCTTTCGCAAAAGCGGGGAAACCGGAAAAAGCATACGAAGTTTACAAGGGGATATCTCCCGTTCTTAACGGAATGGACCCTGATCTTTGGTCGGCTGAACCATATGTAACCCCCGGAAACATTGACGGTCCTGATTCACCGAATTACGGCCGTGCCGGCTGGACCTGGTATACCGGTTCCGCAGCATGGTACCAGAAGGTCGTTGTCGACTGGATACTGGGAATCCGTGCCGAACATGAAGGCCTGTTGATAGAACCCAACATGCCCGATGAATGGGATGGTTTCAAGGTAAAGAGGCTTTTCAGGGGCTGTACATACAACATTACGGTCCACAGAACCAAGGGAGAATCGCTTGGTGTATATCTCGTTAG
>RHKR01000009.1 GCA_008363265.1 Chlorobiota bacterium | reverse complement strand
ACATGGGTCTGAAGCCGTGATTGTCTCGCGCAGCTACCAGATAATTATCAGTAAGGATAACGACAGAAAATGCTCCTTTAACATAGCTTAATGCTTCGATGATCTGATCACGCTGGTCTTTTTTCTTGCTTTTTGCTATGAGATGCAGGAAAACTTCACTGTCAGATGTAGTTTGGAAGATCGAGCCTTCTGAAACAAGCCACTCCCTGAGTTCTTTGTCGTTGGTCAGGTTTCCATTGTGAGCAACAGCGAGATTTCCGGAATGATAGTTGACCACAAATGGCTGGATGTTTTTACGTGAATTAGAGGAGCCGGTGGTCGAATACCGGTTGTGTCCTATCGCGGCATTTCCCTGCAGTTGAGGCCTCCAGACATCAAAATCAGAAAACACTTCTGAAACCAGACCCTCCCCTTTGATGATCTTAAATACAGGACGACCGGAATCGAAATCATGGCTGACGATCCCTGATGCCTCCTGTCCGCGGTGCTGGAGCGCGTGCAGACCGTAATAGGCCATAGTGGAGGCATTAGGATTATTGGATATACCAAAAATGCCACAAAAACATTTGATTCTGCTAACAGTGATTTCCATTGGGTGTAAATTTTATTGAGGATAACAAATTTACCAAATACGGGGAAGGTATAAAAGGTAAAAGGCAGGGAGAAAAGTGGTCGGAACGGCGGGATTTGAACCCGCGACCCCTACTACCCCAAAGTAGTGCGCTACCGGGCTGCGCCACGTTCCGATCTTAAAGTTTGCTTTTCAGCAGTTCCAAGAATGATTTGATTTCCACGAGATCCCTGTAGAGTTCAGTGCGCTCTTCCGGGATTTCCTTATCAAAGTCAACTTCAATATTCTCATCAGGGAGTTCATCATCGTGAAGCTGGACTTCATCTTTCTTAAAGTCCTCCGCGACGGGAAGTTTTCCTTTGAACTGTTCGTTGAGAACCTTCTTGGCACCTTCGATAGTATATTTTTGGTCACGTAACAGGCCTTTGATAAAGAGGATCAATTCGATCTCCTTATTGGTGTATATCCTGTTACCTGCCCTGTTTTTTTGCGGTCTGAGCTGGTCGAAAACATTTTCCCAAAAACGGAGCACATACTGCTCCACATCGGTTATCTTACTTACTTCACTAATCGAATAGTAAAGTTTCTTGATGTTAAAATCTTTCATCAGAACCGTAAAATTTTAGACTGTAAATGTATGAAAATAGTCAGAATCTGCAAAGGATAGCCGACCTGTTATTTGTTTTCTTTCAAAATAATATCGATGATCTCTGAAAAATCGTTGAGCTCGTAATCAGCGTTGTGATAAGGTGTATTGAACGTGTCGCCGTACTTCGCGAAAGCTGTTTTTATCCCGAGATTGGCCGCTCCCACAATATCTCTCTCAGCCCAGTCACCAACCATTATAGCTTCTCCGGCCTCAACTCCCAATTTTTTTAATATCGCCTTGAACGGTACCGGACTTGGCTTTCTTTCACCAGTCTCGTCGAAAGTGACCACTTCGTCAAAAATGTGATGAAAATTCAAATATGCCAGTCGCAGCCACGCCTCTTTGCTCGGAGCATCAGAAAGTATCCCCAGTTTGATACCCATCTTGAGCAACTGGTTCAAACTTGAATAAACGTGCGGATACGGGATCAGGTTTGCTTCACGTGCCTTACGGTAAGATACAATACCTGAACTAAGTATCTTGTGGTCTATTCTGCCGATCTGTTTCGTCAGGAAGAGGTCGAAAACCTGTTGGTACTCGATCCCCTGCTCCTTATAGATATCATCTATCGCGGCGGAAGCTGACTGCAGGTCCATCTTAAGACCGGCATCTATCATGGCGGTCAGAGCCGCTTCGATCGAAAGTCGCTTCATTTTCATAAAATCGACCAGTGTGTTGTCGAGGTCGAATATTACTGCTTTGATCATTTACTCACCTTTTTTGAGAATTTCCTGAATTAAGAAAACTGCGGCCTTATATCCGGTTTCCCGGAATCCGGAGATGTAGCCATCACACGCGGTGGCGGTTACAAGTTGTTGTCTGAAGTCTTCACGGTTTGCCAGATGCGAAAGGTGAACTTCAACTTTGATCCCTTTAACAAGTTCGAGGGCGTCCCTGATAACCACTGATGTGTGGGCATACCCGCCCGGATTGATCACAATATGATGTCCAGAATTTCTGACGCTTTGGAGAAAATCCACTATCTCGCCTTCAATATTGCTCTGAAAGAAAGAGAACTCAACTTCAGGGAATGCCTTTTGCAGCCCGGTGTTTATCGAATCCAAGGTGGTTGTACCATATTTAAACTGATCTCTTTCACCCAGAAGATTCAGGTTGGCGCCGTTTACAATTGCAATTTTCACTTAAATTCCGACATTGAATCGATGAATTCCCGAATTTTTGGGGCCACGTAGATCGAATCAACACCCAGTTCCTTCAGGGCTGATGCAAGGATGTTCGCTCTTCGCTGATCAGATGCGCTTTTATTTATCACAATAACCTTGGAGTCTTTAAGAATGCAATATCCGCCCTTAAAGTCTCCTTTCTCGAATCTGACGGTGGCCCCCAATTGAAAGGCCAGATCTTTCAGATCGTTCACCAAAGATTCAAGTTCTTTCTCTTTTATCTTCATTTACAGGGTTTTAGTGAACCGGTACTTCAGGAAAAGTTAATAAATTACGTATCTGCAATAATTTAGATATTACAAACCACAAAATAAGAAAATTAAATGAATATTGCCTCAATTGATACGGGTACCAATACGGTACTCATGCTTGTAGCTGAAGTGTTGCCTGGTGGTAAACTCCGGGTTATAAAGGAATTTCATAACATGCCCAGGATCGGAGAAGGGGTTTTTCGGACAGGTGAGATCAGAGAAGATAAGATCAGAGCCATGATCGATATCTACACTCAATATAAGGGTGCGGCGGAGCAATATGACGTTGAGAAGATTGTGGCCTGCGGAACGAATGTCTTCCGGATAGCCAGAAACGGTAATGATGTGGTTGCCAGGGTGAAGGAGGTTACCGGGATTGAGATGGAAATTATACCGGGTGAAATTGAAGCGGAATGTGCATTCCTCGGTGCGACAGCTGATTTTGACCGTACACAAACGATCGCTGTTATTGATATTGGGGGTGGAAGCACTGAAATAACCTGTAAAAAGGGTGATGATCTCATCTTCCAGAAAAGTTTTTCAACCGGTGTGGTCACATTGAGGGAGCACCTTGTTGATTCCGACCGGCTCACTGAAAAGAACATTTATTCATTACAGGAACATTGCCGGGATTTTTTCGGAGAGTTGAAGTATCTGCAAGGACCAAGCAATGCAGCCATTTCGATCGCCGGGACACCGACAACATTGATCTCGATCGGCAAGGGGCTAACTGCGTTCGATGCGGAAGAGATACACAAGGAATTTCTCTCGCTCGAAATGATCGATACCGTTCTGCTCGGATTTCGCGGAGTTCCTTTTGCTGAATACAGCAGGTATGGAAAAATAATTAACGGACGCGAGGACCTTATGGGGGCAGGAGCAGTAATTTTATCAACGGTTCTCGAATACCTGGGTCTGAGAGGCACTTATGTTTCAGTTACCGGGCTTCGATACGGGCTTATACTTCGATACCTGGCAAATAGCAAAACCGGTCTATGATTTTTGGTAGGTGTTTTGTATTATGGTGTCCATCGGCTCCCTGGTCTCATCTGATGTGGGATGGTCCAATGTATAGTGCAGTCCCCTGCTCTCCTTCCGAAGAAGCGCGGATTTCACTACAAGATACCCGGCTGTTACCAAATTTCTTAGTTCTATCAGAGAATCGAAAACTTTCGTTTTCTTGTAAAATTCTTCGATCTCGTTATATAGAAGTTGTATCCTTCTTGAAGCAAATTCGAGCCTCAGATCCGATCTCACGATTCCCACGTAATCCGACATTAACTGTCTTAGTTCTCTAAACCCATGAGAAATGAGTATTTTTTCATCGGCTGAGAGAGTTCCTGTATCATCCCAATCCGGGATCGGTTCGTTGCATACAGGGAAACTGTTCAATTCGGCTTTGATGCTGTCTGCGGCTCGCTGAGCAAAAACAAGAGCTTCCAGTAGAGAATTGCTGGCGAGCCTGTTTGCACCATGAACCCCGGTCATTGAGACCTCCCCAACTGCATAGAGTCCCGTAAGAGATGTCCTCGAGTGTTCATCTACAAGCACACCACCGCAAATATAATGAGCTGCAGGCACTACAGGAATCATCTCCTTTGTGATGTCTATCCCTTTTTCCAGACAATTTTTATAAATATTCGGGAAATGATCGATCGTTTCTGCCGCAGGTTTGTGGGTCACGTCCAGCAATACATAATCCTCGCCGCGTCTTTTCAATTCCGTGTCAATGGCACGTGCAACAATATCACGGGGGGCAAGTTCTTTTCTGGCATCGTAATTGCTCATGAAAGCTTCACCTGAAAGATTGCGCAAAATTCCCCCGAAACCCCGGACTGCTTCAGAGATCAGAAACGAGTGTGTGGATTTATTTCCCGGTTTGGGATCGAAAAAAGAAGTTGGATGGAACTGGATGAACTCCATATTTCCCATCAATGCACCTGCCCTGTAGGCCATTGCAAAGCCATCTCCTGTAGCGATCGCCGGATTGGTGGTGTGCAGATAAACCTGTCCGATCCCGCCTGTTGCCAGAACTGTTGCTTTTGCTATGATTTTCTCAACACTTTCTGTGTCATTTCTTAGAACGTAAGCGCCCCAGCAATGCCTGCTTGAAATGGGAAGGTGTCTCAGATCTTTCACATTATGCTCGGTGATCAGATCAATGGCAAGCGCATTTTCAATTATGGTAATTGACGATGTCTTCGATGCGCGTTCGATCAGGGCGCGCTCCACTTCTTTTCCTGTCAGGTCTTTAGCGTGAACTATTCTGTTAAATGAATGGCCGCCTTCCCGTGCAAGATCAAGTTTTCCGTTTTTCTCGGTAAAACCGGTACCGATATCTATCAACTCCCGGATCTTTGACGGCCCCTCCTTAACCAGTATTTCAACTGTATTCCTGTTGCAAAGTCCGGCACCTGCGATCAGAGTATCCTTAATGTGATTTTCGAACGAGTCGCCCGGGTCGAGAACGGAGGCAATTCCCCCCTGAGCATAGTTGGTGTTAGATTCGCTCTTCTCTTTCTTCGTCACAAGTACCACTGATGCGAATTCAGATATCTTGATCGCGCTGTAAAGGCCTGCAATACCGCTGCCAATTACAAGTACATCTGTATTATAATTCATTCGATTCCCAAATTTTGTGATGAAAGGAGATTGATCACTCCCAAATTTAATCCAAACATTAACATTATAAAAATAACTGACAGCAAAATTGATAACAGGGTTTTACCCGTCAACCGGCCCAAAAACACCGCAAAAAGGAAGACTGTCCATATCAAAAATCCCGCTTCAAGCAGCAAAAAAATCACCCCAAACATCTGTTTGAAGTCAGCCGGTGAAGGATTACGGCTGAAGAGAAAGCTTCCGTAGATTACAAATTCGAGAAAGATCATAATAAGTGCGGAAAGAGCAACCGGGGTCATCGCGTAACTAAAGCCTGCAGCTATATCCCTCCAGAGCAGAGTGCCACGAAGTGAGGGAAGAATTGCGTGGATCAGGTATGGTAATAGCAGTGTCAAGACTAAAACCAGCATAAACCGGCCGTAGATCAGCAGAATGCCATCATCTTCAAGACCCAGGAAGTGGAAAGAGATCAGGTAGCCCAGAAAGAAGAACTTGAGTACACCGAAGGTGAAAAGAAAGGATGTAAAATTTTTATTTTCAGCAAAAATTATCCGGTCGAAGGTTACTGCAGGATCATCGGCCAGACCGGACAGTGTTGGAAACAGGTCAATATTGGCTACTTTGTCACGAAGGAAATTTCCGCAGCTTGCACACTCCGGGGCAAAACGCGAATTACGCTCTCCACAGACGGAGCAGTTGATGAAGGGCTGATCCATTTCATTAAAAATTAATTCGAAGATTGAGCATGCTGCTGCCAGTGAAATTATCTTCGGTAACATTGAAGTCGAAAAGATTCGCGTCCACATAGGCATCCAGAAGATTTGCCAGATAGGTTATTCCCATATAGATCACAAAAAGGTCCCGCTGGTCGCGGTAGTAATCGCGCAGTCTTCTGTAACTCTCGATCGAGAAACCAGAGTTGACGTAGAGATCACGGTAATCTGAATAGTTGTTGTTGTTCACAGCGTAATTGTAAGCACACCATCCGAGAATCCCCCAGAATACCGGTATTTTCCAGTAAGATTCGTTGTAATACTGACCCCAACCGGGCAAAACCGCGCTCCGGAACAATGCAGTTCCTGGGTCTTTCGTTGGAACGTAAACATCAGGATTAGTTAGTGTGTCCATCTGCACCACCGGAGAGTTTGATGCTGATGTGTCCTGTTGGACGCCTGCGGTATCACCTTCTTGGGCGAATATTGCCCAAGGTAGGATGGAACAGAGAAAAATCAGTTTAAGAATGATGTTTTTCAATCAGCTCAAAAAGTTCTACGAGCCGTTCAAGCTCATCATTTGAGTAAAATTCCAACACGATCTCACCGGTTCCGTCACTTTTTTGAGAGCATGTAACTTTAGTGGCCAGCAATCTGCGGAGATAATCTTCGATCGATCCCAAAACCGCGGATGACTTTGGCTTCGGTTTTTCGGCCGGTTTATGATGGTGACTGTGAGAAGTGGGTTTCGAAAGTTTTTTGACGAGTTCTTCCACTTTTCTTACAGAGAGCCCGTCTTTCACAGTTTTCTGGAAAGCACTTAATTGAAGATTCTCTGAAGGTAGATTTATCAGAGCCCTGGCGTGTCCAACGGTGATCTCATCCGCAATAAGTGAGGTGCGGATTGTTTCCGGCAATTTGAGCAACCTTATAGAGTTTGCTATAGTTGACCTGCTCTTCCCCACCCTCTCGGCTATCTCCTCCTGAGTAAGTTCACACTCCTCCATTAAACGCTTGTAAGCGAGACCCTCTTCGATCGGGTTCAGGCGCTCACGCTGAATGTTCTCGATGAGTGCCATTGCGAGCATTACTTCATCGGAAGTGACTTCCATTACATACGCAGGTATCTCGGCAAAACCGAGTTCACGGAAAGCACGAAGCCTTCTCTCGCCGGAGATCAGTTCATAATTTCCGTCAGCAGTACTTCTTACAGTAACAGGCTGGATCAAACCGTTGGCAAGTATTGACTGCTTCAACTCTTCCAGGGAGGTTCTGTCGAAATTTGTTCTCGGCTGAAACGGATTTGGTTTTATCTTGAGCACAGATATCCGGATGATTGAATCGACAGAGGCCGGTAATGCTTCAACTTCGGGAGTTGTGCCGGGGTCTTCTTCATATCGCGAACCCATCAAAGCCTCAAGGCCCCGACCGAGTCCGGTTTTTACTTTTGCCATTATTTTTTCTTGTTCCTTCCGAGGAATTCCTGGGCCAGCTCGAGGTAGTTTTTCGCTCCTGTTGAAAGGGCATCATACATTAATACCGGTTTCCCAAAACTTGGAGCCTCGGATACTCTCACATTTCTGTGAATTTTAGTAGTGTAAACCTTGTCTTCAAAGTACTTTCTCACTTCTTCAGCAACCTGCTCAGAGAGCTTTAAGCGTGAATCGTACATGGTCAGGATGACCCCTTCGATCGTAAGGTTTTTATTGAATCTGTCCTTCACCAGTTTGATGGTTTTCAACAACTGACCAAGTCCCTCAAGAGCAAAATACTCGCACTGTACCGGTATAAGGACTGAGTCACTGGCCACCAAAGCATTCAAAGTAAGGATTCCCAATGTAGGCGGGCAATCGATCAGAATGTAATCATATTTGGTGCGGGCTTCAGCAATTCTCTCTTTTAAAACATACTCACGGTTTTCAACCCCGAGCAGTTCCACTTCCGCGCCGACAAGATCAATGGTCGCCGGTATCAGATCGAGGAATGGTATAACTTCTCTTACAATGGTTTCAGGAAGTGGTGCCGTCCCGACAAGCAGATCATAGATCGAGGGTTGAGAGTTCTGAAAACTCAAACCCGATGATGAATTCCCCTGCGGGTCGATATCTATAACAAGTATCTTCTTTTCTGCGACCGCGAGCGAAGCAGAAAGGTTGATGGCAGTGGTTGTTTTGCCAACTCCACCTTTCTGATTCGCAACGGATATTACTTTTCCACGCATATATCTATAAAATTCCGGGTATAGCGGTTTCGATTTTAAAGCTGAATTTCTTCACCGAAGGCGAGAATTCTGCATTTTTTATTAACTGATTCAAGTTTTCTTCTGAACTCATCCGGATCATTTTCGATCACGGGAAAGGTATTGTAGTGGATGGGAATCGCAACACCGGGGTTCACGAATTCCACAGCGATCACTGCATCATCAATTCCCATGGTAAAATTATCCCCTATCGGGAGCATCATGTAGTCGATCCGGTTTATCTCGCCGATCAGCTTCATATCATAAAAGAGACCTGTGTCTCCGGTATGATAGAAAGTTATGCCGTCAGCAACAAGTATAATACCTGCCGGAACTCCGCCGTATCTGCCGTCCACATAGGCAGACCCGTGATGGGCGATCGTTAACTTAAGTCTTCCGAATTCAAAATTGTATGCACCACCAATATGCATCTGATGAACTTTTAGTCCTTCTTCTGCAAGAATGTTACCAAGTTCAAAGTTACAGATAACTGTAGAGTTGCACCTTTTTGCGATCTCTATAGTGTCACCAACGTGATCGCCGTGCGCGTGAGTAAGAATTATATATTCCGCCTCAACTTCACTTCCCTTGACCGGTGAAACAGGATTACCTGTCAGGAAAGGATCAATGAGAATTCTAAGCCCGCTATCAAGTGTTATCCCGCAGGCCGAATGACCAAAATATCGAAGTTTCATTTTAGTACTCTCTCAAAGGTTTAAGGATTGTCTTTACAAATTTAATCGTTGTCTCGGTATTTTTCATTTTACTTTTTTCTTCCCCATAAATCGTCGGAATATTAACCCAGCCAAACTTTGCTCCAGCTTTTGAAGCCTTGATCAGCATTTCGGTTTCGGCTACAAATCCCGTTTCATAAGGAAGAATGTTTTGAATAATACTTGCTCTGAATCCTCTGTAACCCGACTGGCTGTCGAGGAATCTGACCCCTGTTTTCACGGAGAGGAGCAGACTGGAGATCGTGTTACTTAATATTCTGTGAGGAGGCATAACGCCGGGAGTGAAGTCCCTCTTCCCGATGACCAGATCAAAATCCGACAGTTTCTCAATGAACTCAGGAATCTTCTCTGGCGGGTGCTGTTTATCTCCATCGAGGGTTATTGCAGCTTCGAATCCCCTTTTGAGTGCAATTTCAAGTCCCGTTCTTAGTGCGGTTCCCTTGCCCTTGTTAACCGGGAGTCGGACAACTTCGACTCCGCCGGTACCAAGGATCTCATCATTTCCCCTGTCGGTAGAGCCGTCATCCACAGCAATTACATTGCTGACAAATTGCAGACTTCCATTAACAACCTCCGCAATGAACCGTCGCTCATTGTAGAATGGTATGATCACACAGATTTTCATTGTTTCTTAAGAAAACGGTCAAAAAGCTGGAAGCGTGTGCGTGATTCCTCACGCACAAGTGATTCTTTGAGGATGTTTGTTAGAGATTCTCGCGTGAGTCCACGGGTGAGATTGCCCTGTTTTGCAACGGAGATCGTTCTGGTTTCTTCTGAGACGATTATCACTATCGAGTCATACTCAGCGGAATGAGTCAGAGCTGCCTTGTGACGCATTCCAGTCCCCTCCATATTGAAATGTTCCTCCTTGGAGAATGGTATTGAACACCGGGCGGCCACAATTCTGTCGTCCCTGATCACAACTGCCCCATCATGAAGCGGCGATCCCGGAACAAAGATCGAACGGAGTAACATCGATGAAGCTTTGGCATCAATGGTGGTTCCGCTTTCGATCAACTGACGAAGATCGTTGTCTCTCTCGATAACAATCAGCGCTCCATGACCAATACCTGAAAGTGAAATGGTGGCGTTGGTAAGTATCTCCACCATACCGGGAGAGTCTTTATCACGCTTGAATATCTGAAATAGAGGGTTGGTTGCGAATGAGGCCAGAAACCTTCTGATCTCCGGTTGAAAGAGGATGAGGAAAGCGATAAGCCAGATATCTGAAATTACTTTCAGAATCACACTCAGGGCTTTGAGATTCATCGCCTGTGCGATTAGGAATAGCACAAGGATAGCTACAAGTCCGAAAAGTATCTGACTGGCGATCGTACCCCGGAGAAGTTTGTAGATGTTATAAATTATAACAGCAACTATGACAATGTCGAGCAGGTCAAGGAACCTTACCGTCACGAAACCGAACTGCAACAGATCAAACATGCAGGCTCTCCGCGATTCTCCGGTAGATCAGGGCATTGCCGGTGTTGTGTGTTCTAATTATATCAGCTCCGTTCATGGCACAAAAAAATTCAAAATATGATCCGGGCAGGTCTCTCTCCTTAAGATCATAACCGAGAGCTTTACCAAGAAATGATTTCCGGGAAAGTCCGATAAGAACCTGATAGCCGCGACCACGAAATTTTGATATACTGGAGATAAGTTGAAGATTCTGATCCGGCGTTTTACCAAATCCGATTCCGGGATCAATTATCACCTCTGCAACACCTGCTTTCTTCGCTGCCTCTGCTCTCTTAAGCAACCATTCCAGCACATCATCCACTACGTTTATGTACCCGGTTTTCTGCTGCATTTCTGCCGGCGTACCTGAAGTATGCATCAGTATGTAAGGTACTTTTTTTTCCGCGACAACATCCCACATTCCAGTGTCGAAGGAACCACCACTAATGTCGTTCACTATCTTGGCTCCGGCATTGAGCGCAGCTTCAGCCACAGAACTCTTGTATGTGTCTATTGAAATAACTGCACCGGGGACTTCTTCCAAAATGCCTTTGATTACAGGAATTGTTCTCCCGATCTCATCTTCCGCGCTGACGGGAGCAGCTCCCGGCCGTGTGGATTCCCCTCCAACATCGATGATGTCAATACCTGACCGGATCATTTCCAAAGCGTGAGTGACCGCTTCGGCCACAGAACCGAAGCGGCCTCCATCAGAAAAAGAGTCCGGTGTCACATTCAGGATACCGGCTAATCTCACTTGTCCGGCCAATACTATCTCAGTCGAGACTTCTTTTGTATTTTACTGCACCGCGGTGGATCGTCATCTCAACCTCAAACTCGTCGTTCATTACAACGATATCGGCATCTTTACCCACGGCAAGTATTCCTTTGCGATCCTCAATATTAAGAACTTTGGCACCGTTCAGAGAGGCCATTCTCACAGATTCGGTAACCTTGGCATTCGCTTTTTTGATCATGTTCTTTATTGCCCGGTTAAGGGTAAGGGTACTTCCCGCAAGGGTTCCATCAGGAAGATATGCTTTGCTGCCTTTCATGTAGATCTTCTGATCGGCAAATTCATACTCGCCTTCGTGCATTCCACCGGCCCTGATGGAATCAGTGATCAGTATTATGCCGTTCGAGCCTTTCAGTTTCAGGAGCAGTTCCATGACGGCCGGATGTACGTGAAGTGTATCAGCGATCAGTTCGATCTTCAGCTCATTACGGAGCATTGCACCAAGAACAACACCCGGGTTTCTGTGGTGAAGAGGTGTCATCGCGTTAAACATGTGTGTTACGTGTGCCGCACCATGGTCGATCGCCAACTCGATCTGTTCATAATTCGCTGTGGAATGCCCGATAGAAAGGACCACACCTTTAAGAGCAGCCGCTCTCATCACCTGGAGCGCGCCGTCGAGTTCTGGAGCTATGGTCATGATCTTGATCAGACCCCGTGATGCTTCCCACATTGCCTCCCATGATTCCACTGAAGGCTTCCAGAGATAATCCTCATTCATGGCGCCTTTAAGAACAGGGTTCAGATAAGGTCCTTCCATGTGGATACCCATAATGTTGGAATCCGGATTGTCAATTATAAAGTCTGCAACCCTGCGAAGGTCTGCCAAAAGCTGTTCAGTTGGTTTGGCATACAGTGAAGCGAGAACGGTTGTGGAACCGTGCCGCAGGAAATAATCGGAAACGATCTGAATGCTGTCCGGTGATTCATCAGCGAAACCGCGCCCGCCACCACCGTGAACCAGCAGGTCAACGAAACCAGGAGTTACAATATTTCCGCTGACATCAATAACTTCACATTCATCAGGTATTTTTACATCGGAAGCTTTTCCAATATCGGAAATCATTCCGTCCTGCATGACAATCGTACCATTTTTAACTATACGGAACGGAGTGATTATTTCTCCGCCAATAAGTGCAAGTTTCAATTTAACCTCTTGTGTTAAGGATCTCTAGAAATCTATTAACAGTGAATTTAACATTATCAGAATTATAAACGGCTGAACCGGCAACGAGAACATCGCATCCGGCAGCAGCAATTTCTGCCGCATTCTGCAGGTTCACCCCACCATCAACTTCGATCAGAAAGTTGTATGAATTCATACGCCTGATCTCAGAGAGTTTTTTAATCTTTTTCAAAGAATTCGGGATGAATTTCTGACCGCCGAAACCCGGATTAACCGACATGATCAGGACCAGATCAACAATTTCCAAAACCTCGCGCAAGCATTCAACCGGAGTCGCGGGATTGATCGCCACACCGGCTTTTGCACCGAGTTCTTTTATCCTGTGTATCACACGATCAAGATGAACCACTTCTTCCTGGTGAACGGTTATGTAATCCGCGCCGGCATTTACAAAATCCTCGATGTGGTGTTGAGGGTCTTCGATCATCAGATGTACATCCAGTGGAAGCGCAGTCACCCGGCGTGCAGCATCAACTATCAGACTGCCAAAAGTAATGTTCGGTACAAACTTCCCGTCCATCACATCGCAGTGAATGAAACCTGCACCCGCGCTCTCAACGAGCGCGATCTGCCCTTTCAGATCGGTAAAATCAGCAGAAAGAAGTGATGGGGCAAGAATTTTGTTCATTACTGAATTATCTCCTCATCGGATACCGAAGCCGAAACCTGAAGATCGACAACTTCACCCTTTCTGACTTTTATCCCTGCACTGATACTCTGACTCACAACCGATCCGGGGAGATGGTCAGGTGACTCAACTTCGGTAATTGTTCCAACCTTTAACCCCAACTCATTTAACTGTTTGATCGCTTCCTGCCTGGAGAGTTTGATCAGTCCGGGCATCGTAACCATTTCAGATTCCGATGACTGATCTTCTTCAGTCGGTTCAGTGGCCAAAGTATCGACTATCACATCGCCCGGCATGTCAAGTTTGATCCAGATGGATGATCCCTCTGCAACCTTCTCTCCAGGGGGTCTGCTTTGTTCGAGCACCAGCGCTTCGGGATCTGGTTTTTCCACTTTGTTCATCAATTTCATATTGAGGTTCGATGAGAGGAGTATCTGTTCGGCTTCGGCGAAAGTTTTGCCGATAACATCAGGCACCTCAACCATTACCCGGTTGTCATTCAGACTGTGTCCACGATAACTTCCCAACCAAAGCAGAACCACTCTTCCCTCCTTCGCGATCTTGCCGTTGGAAGGCTTCTGTTGCAGAATCTTTCCATCTTTTGTAGGATCGTTCACCTCAATAGTGTTCTTGATCGAGTAGTCGAGACCAACGGAGTCAAGAATTTCAAATGCACGTTCCTTCTCCAGCCCCACAACATTTGGCACTTTCAGTTCATTTCCCGACACATACATCGGCATTATGATCTTATCCAGGGCAAAAATGGTGATTACGAGGCCGAGCACAACATAGGAGGCACGGAGCAAGAGAGTGATCTTTTGGGTCTTTTTCATTAGGGCGTAACTGAGGAAAATTTCAATTTGAAATTGAAATTTATCATAAAAAAATGAATTACAGAAATTACGGTATTTCGTAACTTGCAAGTTAACAATTTATACTTTTAGATCGTTTCAATTCAACAGTTGATAATCCCAAATAATCAAAAGGAAACTTATGTTTAAAGAACACCCCTCAGGATTACCCGTCCTATTCTTCACGGAGTTATGGGAAAGATTTGGATACTATCTCATGTTGGGAATATTCTTCCTTTACATGACAGATTTTGCCCCCAAAGGTTTGGGCTATTCAACCGAAATGGCGTCGGATGTATATGGGACATATATCGCCCTCGTCTATCTCACCCCTTTCCTGGGCGGACTTCTTGCCGACCGTGTACTTGGGTACATCAAATCGATCGTGATCGGTGGTATTCTTATGGCTTTGGGGTATTTCGGACTTGCGATTCCGGGCGATACCTTTCTATGGCCATCATTATTCCTTGTGATATTTGGTAACGGTTTCTTCAAACCGAATATCTCAACCCTTGTTGGGAACCTTTATGCAGAAGAAAAATACAAGATTCTTAAGGATACAGGTTACAATATCTTTTACATGGGTATCAACATTGGAGCATTTGTTTGTAACTTCGTTGCGGCTTATCTCCGGAATGAGTTCGGTTGGGGCTTCGCTTTCGCCGGTGCCGGTGTCGGAATGCTGATCGGTGTGGCATGGTTCATGTCAGGATTAAAGCATATCAGACCGGCTGACATCAAAAAGCCCGCTCAACAGGGTGACGCATCATTAATGTCGATATTTCTTTATGTATTCCTCCCTGCCATCCTGACCGCCGTTTTGGGCTACATTTTACCCGGTATGTTACTTGGACATCCCCTGTTCGGATCGCCTTCCACAGACGCATTCATTTTTGCTTCGATTCCCATCGTTGTTTTCTATTTCAGTCTCTGGTTCAGGGCGGCTAAAGAAGACAAGGATTCGATCGCAGCACTGCTTTCAATTTTCGGCGTGGTAATCGTTTTTTGGGCAATTTTCCATCAGAACGGAGCAGCACTTACTGTCTGGGCACGTGACTATACCGACAGGCAATTACCTTCCTTTGTCGAGAATATGGTATCCCCTCTGGGTCTTACTGAAGAAAAGTATAAAGATGTACTTGTGATCGAAAAAGACAACAAATCGATCGAGATTCCTGCAGCTCTGATCTCACCGGGAAACAAGCCGACTGAACTTAAATATAAAACCAGCCGAGAAGACAAGATCGATCATTACATCGATACCGCAGGAGCAAAAGTAACGAAAGCTGAAGGCAGCTACTTTGCGAACATGGACCCGGCGGTGAAACAACAAATACAGGGTACCGAGCCTTATGTTATCCTGTCCACCGAAATATTTCAGTCGATCAATCCTTTCTGGGTCGTATTTATGACCCCTGTCGTTGTAACATTCTTCACAATGCTGAGAAGAAGGGGTAAAGAGCCTTCAACCGCAGGAAAGATCGGCTGGGGCTTGTTCATTACCGCACTTTCGACACTGGTGATGATCGGCGCAGTGATTTTTTCCGATAATGGAAATGTTAAGAGTTCAGCAGCGTGGTTGGTCGGAACCTATTTTGTTATTACCATTGGTGAATTGTGCCTCAGCCCAATGGGTCTCTCACTCGTCTCAAAAGTTTCACCCCCCAGGTTTACTGCTCTCATGATGGGAGGTTGGTTCCTCTCGACCTCGATAGGTAACAAACTATCGGGTGTGATATCGGGTCTGTGGACCAGTTTCGACAACAAAGTTTACTTCTTCCTCATCAACTTTGTCGCAGCAGGAATCGCGGCTCTTGCAATTTTCCTGATGATGAAGTGGCTCAGAAGAGTAATTTCACAACACAATTAGAAAACACCATACAGGAGTTTAGGCTGCTCTTCAAAGGGCAG
>RHKR01000475.1 GCA_008363265.1 Chlorobiota bacterium | reverse complement strand
TCCTAAATATTACTCCTTTACCGACCACTCAGTCATCTCAGGAAGCACATACTTCTACCGCCTGAAACAGATCGATGGCGATGGATCATTCACTTACTCCAACATCATTGAAATATCCGCTTCCGCTATCACGGATTTCACACTCGAGCAGAATTATCCCAACCCGTTCTCCGCAGGATCCCCTTCGGGAAACCCTGAGACCGTTATCCGTTTCGCGTTACCGGTGGCGGGTGATGTGAAACTTGAAGTCTTCGACATTCAGGGCGTAAAAGTTGCAGTGATAGCTGAAGGTTTCATGGAAGCAGGGGTACACTCTGTCAGATTCAGCGCGGAAGGTCTGGCTTCAGGGCTGTACATCTACTCACTCGAGGCAGGCGGGAAAAAGTTAACAGGAAAAATGCTCTTACTGCGTTAAAATAAGGATGGCTCAATGGCACAACCGCAAAAAGGCTGTGCCATTGGACCAAGACATTCAACTATTTTTTAACTATTTCAACTCTTCTGTTTTTGGCGCGACCCTCCTCGGTGCGGTTGTCGGCAACAGGCTTTTCCTGTCCCCAGCCTGCCGCGGTAAGCCTCTCTTTGTTGATCCCGAGTGCAATAAGAGCAGCCACAACCGATTTGGCTCGGTCCTCCGAAAGCTTCCGGTTTCCGGCGGCAGTTCCAGTGTTGTCTGTGTGTCCCTCGATGCTCACCTTCAGATCGGGGTTCGTTTTCAGAAGTTCAAAAACCTGATCGATCAGAGGTTTCGATTCGGCCTGAATTGTCGCCTTTCCGGTCTCAAACAGAATGTTCAGTGCGATAAACCCATCTTTTGACAGAGCATCAAGCATCTCATTGGCCTTGATCACCTGAACCATCTCTTCCTTTTCTATAATAACCAAACGGTAGTCGTAACCCGATGCTTCAATGTAAACCCAGACCTCTCTTTTATTTTTTGAGAACATCCCGGTAACAAAACTGTAAGAATTGCCGTCCTCGATCACTTTGGCGATGATCTTGCCTCCGGCTTTTGTGATGGCATTTTCATAGTTCCTGAAGATTTGAAGTGGTGAAGCCTCTTTTTCTCCTTCCGTTATCTGATAAGTATAGTCGAAGAATTTCCCTTCCACCGTTTTCAGTTCACGGTTATCATAAGTGCTGCTTTCAACGGGGAAAATAAATGAGTCGAACTCTTTTTCTTCAAGAGAGCTTATGAAGTATTTCGGCATGGAATTAAATAACGGATGGTCTTTATACTCAGTTACGAGCGCAGCTTCCGGTTCGCTTTCATCCTGCGAAAAGATATTGTTGCTTAACGATAATATGATGGCCAAAAGCCAGAATGATCTATATTTTTTCATGAGGTTTTCCTTTGGGAATTCATTTATGAAATGATCTTTTGAATCATCTCCAACTTAACGATAAATCGGGACAAAGAAGGTCGGCTGCATCACCGGGATGCAATCTTTGGAAGGAAACAGCAGAACGGTAAGACCACAGACCCCGGATCACCGCCGGGGCCCGTGGCAAAAAAACTACTTCAACAGAAGAAGCTTTTGAGATTGCGAAAATTTCCCGGCTTTCATATGCAGAAAATATGTGCCAGAGTGAAGTCCGGTGGCGTCAAACACCACTTCATGCTCACCTGCCGGCATTTCCTGGTTAAGTATGATCTTAACCTTCCTTCCCAGCACATCGTAAACCGACATCATCACATCACTCGCAACCGGTAACGCGTAACGGATAACGGTAACGGGATTGAAAGGATTCGGAAAACCGGGGTAAAGGGCGAAATTCACCGGAAATGTTCCTGGCTCCTTCACATCAGTGAACGAACCATAGGTTGCGTTGTAGTATTGCCCGTAAAAACCCATGTCACCGCCCATTCCGTTGAAGAACATCTGGAGGTAGCCATCCGATGCCGTCCAGGTGTTATTCACCCAGTCATAGCTGTAGCCGAAGATGGAGTTGCCGTATGAGTCGAATGAGAAGTCCGATTTTGACTGGTTATACCATGCGGAGGCGTCCCACCCCTGTAAAAGCTCTTGTGAATAGCTTCCCCACCAGGTGCGGTTCCAGCTTATCTTCGATGAGTTTTCCCAGGCGTTGTTGTTCCAGAGTTGCATGATCTGGGTGGTTTGCTGGCCCTCGGGGTTATATGTGTTCGTATTTAGTGCCATATTGTACCACTGACCGTTGTCGTAATCTTCCTGCCTCTCGGTCAGAATACATCCGGTTCCGTTACAAGTATACCAGGTGCGGTAATCAGGCACCCAGTTCGGACTCTCGTAATGCTCGGTCTGGAACCACGATGGGTAGTTATTTGCATCATATTGGTAAAGACTTCGGTGAGCCGGGTTCCAGGTGTTGTTATACCAGGTATCCATCTGCATCGAGGTGGGATCGCCTGCCGTGTTGTAGGTATAGTTGAACCTCATCTGATATTGCCACGAGTTGTTCAGCCAGTTATAGAACACCATCTCAAGCGGGCGGTAGTCGCTATACCATGTCCAGGTAATTCTGTTTGCGTTCTGCCAGGCATTATTTACCCATTCCTGGGCTATGACCTCGGTTGACTGATTCTGGGCATTGAAAGTATAGGTGTCAAGATAGTTGTTAACCCATGAGTTGTTTATCCATTTTTCCTGAAGAGAGGTCAAGTGAT
>RHKR01000474.1 GCA_008363265.1 Chlorobiota bacterium | reverse complement strand
AGGGTTAGCGCGTCAAAAAACCTTGACGAACTTACCAATATTTCCGGCACGATCGAAAGAAATCTCAGATATAACACTTACAATCTGAATTTAAATGCGGCAAGAAAGTTCGGTGAGTTTTCGCTCGGATTGTATGCGGGCTACTCGTCGGGAAATGTCGTCTCCGCGGGTTTTTCTTTCTCCACATCCCTCGCGATCGAACCAAGGGATGGAGGATTCGAGTTTTCAGAGAAAATGGATGCGTCGTTCGGTCTTGCTTCAATTCGCGTATTTGTGGACGGGAACAAGAACGGGGTTTATGATGAGGGTGAAGCTCCCGTTAAAGGTGCAGGATTCAAAGTTGAGGGAAGGGATTGGGACGGACTTACAAACGAATCGGGCATCGCTCTCCTGAGGGGGCTATCAGTGGGTAAATATTCCGAAATCGAGGTTAACGAGGGATCACTACCCAGCTCAAACTACACTGTTCAGCTTAAAGGTGTGCAGTTCGTTCCCCGGCCCGGTCAGGCTCTGCAGATCGATTTCCCCGTCAGGATGACCGCCGAAGTGAGCGGAATGGTATATCTGAAAAAGGAGGGCGACAAAAAAGGTGCGCCGGGTTATGTGGTTGAACTGGTTGACAGGGAAACGGGCAAAATAGTTAAAACCGAAAGAACGGCGTTCGATGGTTTCTTCAACATCTTCGAAGTGGAGGCGGGGAAATACATCCTTCGCATTAAACCGGCACAGAGGGAAAAACTTGAACTTACCGACCCCTCGATCGAGATCGAGGTTCTCCCAAGCATCGAATACATCGATGGTCTCGAACTCATCCTCGAACCCCTCAAAAAGATCTCCGGTAGAAAATAAAAAAGCTGCTCCGATCTCTCGAAGCAGCTTAAAAAATTTATTGATTATTCCGCCGCAGCGTATCATCGCTCATAACTCATAACTCATCGCTCACCCTATTTTCTGGCCATCTCAATCATCAGATCTATCTCTTTAAGCATTTCATCTTCGTTGTCATTGAAGCCGATCGACTCAAAGCGGATCTTTCCGGAGCCATCGATGATGAACTTGGTAGGGATGCCCGAAACTTCATAGTCGGTTATCACTTTGTCTTTTTCATCCATAAGGACGTGGAAAGTATAACCGTTCTTGGTCATGAAGTCGATTGCATTTTTCTTCTTGTCCTTGGCAGTTTCCCATGCGTTGATGAAGAGAAATACCACATTGGGATCCGACCTGTACTTTTCGACCGCTTTCTTCAGTGTTGGGAAAGAGGCGATGCATGGCCCGCACCAGGTTGCCCAGAAATCCATTATCACCACTTTGCCTTTGAATTTCGAGAGGGAAACCTCCTGGCCTTCGGTATCGAGAAGTGTGAAATCGTTCGCCGGAAGATCGAGCTGTTCTTTCTTAAGCTTGGCGGTTATTACCTTTTCTGCTTTTTTGTCGAGATCAGCCATAAGTTCAGTCAGACCCTCATCCGATCCTTTTTCCGCTTTGTGGAACGCACCGATCAGACTGTCGATCTGCTTGTCTGAGTTTGCCTCGGCCTTAAGTTTCTTTGCCAGTTCGAAGGCTTCACTTCTTTTTCCCGAGCCTGCAAGGGCGTCGAGGTATTCACCCATCACAGAGGGGTCTTCCATGTTTGAGGCTTTAGCCGACATTTCAAACATTTCAAGGGCTTCAGCCTTCTTCCCGAGTTTCTTGAACGCGAGGCCCCGGGTGTAAGCGACCATGCCCAGGCTTGCCTCAAGGTCTGCGGTGTAAAGGCTCAGTGGCATATAACCCGGTTTTTTTGAAGCGTCTTTCCTCTCTTTTGCAAGTTTATCGAGGGCAACCTTGCTGATCAGAAGGGAAAGATCGGGTTTAGGCTCTTTGTCGTTAAGATATTTACGGGCGTTTCTGTTATAGAACATGGCGGATGGCTCAAGCCCTGAGGTAACGATCTCTTTTTCGATCTTTGGCCACTCAAGGTTTTTTCCGAAGGTGCCAAGATACGCGTCGGTGAGTGGGGTGGCGCGGTTGTCACCCGGAAAATCTTTTATAAAATCAATCAGAAGTTCTTTCTGCTTTTTCAGGTCTTTTTCTCCACGGGCAGTATTGAACCTGTCGGTTACAACCAGATCATTCTTCGGAAACTTTGTCGCGAGCATGGTGCGATATTTCTTCGCTTCTTCCTGATCGCGGATAATTTCGTATCCTCGTGTAAGGGCGACCAGATGGTTTTCGTCGAGGTCTTTCACAGCAGCGAACTCTGCCATATCTTTCCTGATCAGGCTGTCGTAAAGATCGGCTTTCACCCTTCTGAGGAGGCTTACATAGACGGGATAGTACTGAACCTTGAGCCCGGGATTGCTCACGAAATCGCTGTTGATCAGTTTGAAGAGTTCCTTGTTCTTCAGCGACATTTCGGCGACACCTCCCTGATTCCGTATGAAATCAACATAGGCCGCATCGGCACCTTTTATCGCGTCGCCGTTTTTTTCGTAAAGCGGTATGCGGAAACCTCTTTTTTCATTATTCTCGAGGCCTTTGTCGCCCTTGAAAACGACTACAAGTGAGCGTGTGCCGGGTTGTGACTTGAATGAAGCTTTCCACTGGCTTCCGTCCCTGGTCATCGCCACTTCACCCGCCACCGGATTCTTTGAAGCGTGCTCAAAG
>RHKR01000008.1 GCA_008363265.1 Chlorobiota bacterium | reverse complement strand
ACGGAGTTGATATGGACACTCAGTTTTTGATCGCGCTTGCCACAATGGGAGGGCTCGGCTTCATCTTTGCCGGGGCGCTCGCCATCGCGGATAAAAAATTAAGAGTGGAAGAAAATCCCCTTATCGGTGAAGTTAACGAAGTGCTGCCCGGTGCGAACTGTGGCGGTTGCGGATACGCGGGTTGCTACGACTTCGCAGTGAATGTTGTGGAAGGAAAAGCCAAGACCAACGGCTGTCCCGTAGGTGGTTCCGAAACCGCGCTTTCAGTCGCCCGGATAATGGGCGAAGAAGCGGGCGAGGTTGTTCGTTTCCTTCCCAGGGTTCTTTGCCGCGGCGGGAACAAGGAGGCGGTAAAGAAATACACGACTTATCACGGACCGGTGACTTGCAGCGCGATGGACCTTCTTTCAGGCGGCGATAAGATGTGTTTTTATGGCTGTTTAAGCGGCGGAGACTGCGTAACTGCATGCCCCTTCGGTGCCATGGTAATGGGTGACGATGGTCTTCCCGTCGTAATTGAATCCCTCTGTACCGGTTGCGGAATGTGCGAGAAAGCCTGTCCGAGAAGCATTATTGAAATGCATCCGGCCAACAGAAAAGTGTTTGTTTTCTGCAAGAGCCACGATGACCCCAAAACTTCAAAGGCTGTTTGCTCTGTCTCCTGCATGGGATGCAGCATTTGCGCCAGGAAATCTGATGGAGGAGTTGTCATGGACAATAACCTTGCCGTTGTAAACTATGACCTGCTCGATACGGATAAAATCCCCTTCGAGAAGTGCACCACCAAAGCGATCAGAATGATCGAGATAAACTGACAGGACCCCATGATGGAAGTCTTCACCGAAGAAGGAATAGTTATTGAAAAACGGGGCGACCTTGCTGAGGTTGCCATAATGGACAAAGGCAACTGCAAATCTTGCGCGGCCAGACCTTTCTGCTCCACCAACGACGGTGGTGTCTATTCCAAACTTACGGTGCTCGACAGACTTAACTCGAAACCGGGCGATGAAGTGGTGATCGAGGTTAAAGGTTCCGACCTGCTGAAGGCTGTAATAATGGTATATGGAATTCCGTTATTTTTGTTCATATTTGTAATTGGAATTATTATTTATTTCCTGGAAGGCTCCTCACTGAAGGAGGTTGTGGCATTCACAGCGGGCGTGGCGGCACTTCTTGTCTACTATGCAACCATAAAGATCAGAGGAACCAAGACCACGGTTAAAAAGGAGAACCTTCCCAAAACGATAAAAATAAAGAAGTCTTTTCAGTCAGTGGATCACTAAACACGGTAGATCAATGTTCAAAATAGTTTCGGCAGAGTTTCTGGCGCCAGAGATCAAAAGATTTGTGATCGAGGCCCCCAAGATAGCCGCGAAGAGAAAAGCAGGTCAGTTCGTTATTGTCAGAATTTCACACCAGGGAGAGAGGATCCCCCTTACCATCGCCGACGCGTCGGTTGAGAAGGGTACGATCACCATTATCGTGCAGGGAATAGGCAAAACCACAAAAGAGATCAATTCACACGAAGCCGGCGACTATTTTATGGATGTCGTTGGTCCGCTCGGAATTCCATCCCATATTGAAAACTTCGGAACTGCTGTAAGCATCGGCGGAGGTGTCGGTACTGCAATCGCTTTCCCGACCGCCAAAGCTCTGAAGGAAGCCGGCAATCACACCATTTCAATCATCGGCGGCAAATCGAAAGAGTATGTCATCCTTGAGAACGACCTCCGCGAGATCTGCGATGAAGTGTATGTAACCACCGATGATGGCAGCTACGGCTACCACGGCTTCGTAACGGGACAACTTAAAGACCTGATCGAATCGGGCAAAAAGATCGATTTTGTACTCGCCATCGGCCCCATTCCGATGATGAGGGCAGTCGCGGAAGTTACCAGACCTTACGGAATTAAAACAGTTGTGAGCCTTAACCCCGTGATGGTTGACGGCACGGGAATGTGCGGCGGTTGCCGCGCGGTAGTCGGTGGCAAAACTGTGTTTGTCTGTGTTGACGGACCCGAGTTTGATGCGCATGAGGTTGACTTTCCGTTGCTAATGAAGCGAAACAACACATACCGCCACGAGGAGCACGATGCTCTCGAAAGGCATGTATGCAACATCGACAAACAGTACGCCGAAGCGGTTAACAACAATTAAAATCCTTACCAAAGAGAACCAATGGCACAGTTAACTAAAAAAGAGCGGATGCAGATCCCTCGCCAGCCAATGCCCGAACAGGACGCAAAAGAACGCAGTGCAAATTTTCTTGAAGTGAATCTCGGATTCACCGAGGAACTCGCCAGACTTGAGGCCGAAAGATGCCTCCAGTGCCCGAAGCCGAAATGCGTTGAGGGATGCCCCGTCGGAGTTCAGATAAAAGATTTTATACAACTCGTGGCCGAAGGTGATTTCCTCGGCGCTGCATCAAAAATTAAAGAAAACAATGTGCTCCCCGCTGTGTGCGGCAGGGTTTGTCCGCAGGAAGAGCAATGTGAAGCAGTTTGCGTCACCGGCGTTAAAGGTGAATCGGTCGCCATCGGAAGGCTAGAGAGATTTGTGGCCGACTATGAGCGCCAGACCGTTGGCATCCGTCCAGCGGATATTAAACCTAAGACGGGAAAAAAAGTTGCCATCATCGGATCGGGACCCGCAGGCTTGAGCTGCGCCGGTGAACTGATCCAGCAAGGGCACGATGTAACTGTTTTTGAAGCACTGCATGAGCTCGGCGGCGTGCTCATTTATGGTATTCCCGAGTTCAGACTTCCGAAAGAGATTGTTCATGCCGAAGTGGAGGCACTTCAGAATCTGGGTGTTGAGTTCAGAACCAACGCTGTTATCGGCTTCACCGATACTGTTGATGAGCTTATGACGAACGAAGGTTACGATGCCGTGTTTGTTGGCGTTGGTGCCGGGCTTCCATACTTCATGAACATTCCCGGTGAGAACTATAACGGAATTTACTCTGCCAATGAGTTTCTCACCCGTGTGAATCTGATGAAGGCCTACAAGTTCCCCGAATATGACACTCCTGTTTTCGATGTAAAAGGGAAAAATGTCGCAGTATTCGGAGGCGGTAACACCGCGATGGATGCCGTAAGAACAGCCAAAAGGCTCGGTGCTGCCCACGCCTGCATAGTTTACAGAAGAAGTGAAGTTGAGATGCCTGCAAGGATCGAAGAGGTTCATCACGCGAAGGAAGAAGGTATCGAGTTCATAATGCTCACCAATCCGCTCGAATTCCTCGGTGATGATGCCGGCTGGCTTCACGGCGTAAAACTTCAGAAGATGGAACTTGGTGAACCCGATGCATCGGGCAGAAGACGTCCCGTTCCTATCCAGGGTTCAGAGTATGTCATGCCGATCGACATGGCGGTAATCGCCATCGGCAACGGCTCAAACCCCATTATCAAAAAGACCACCCCCGAACTTGAATTCAACAAGTGGGGAAACATTGTGGTCGATCAGGAAACGATGAAAACCTCAAAGAAAGGCGTTTTCGCCGGAGGTGATATCGTTACTGGAGGAGCAACAGTTATCCTCGCCATGGGAGCCGGCCGCAAAGCCGCGCAGGCAATAGACGCGTATTTGAGGGGTGAGCAGTAGCTCACCCTTTTCCTCCAATTTACTCACCGCGCCGGATTTTTTCCTACCTGTATTCCTAGTTTGTGATACTGCAATTTCCTCTGATTTTCTCAGCATTTTTCGAAATCGAGACTTTCTCGCGATTCTAACCGCAATAATCGATCCTTCGTTTTTTGAAATACTAAATTGAACTGTACTACAGGTTCGAAAGTTGGTGGTTCCCGGTGAACGCACCGGGGCATTTCTCAAAGTAAAAAAGGATTCTATTCAGGTCGGTCTGATCTATCCGAAACCTTTTTCAATTCCTCGATCAGATCAGGAACTTTGGTGTGAATTATCTCCCAGACTTCTTCAGGGTCAATGCCGAAATATTCGTGAGCAATAATATTACGGAAAGCAATTATCTTTCTCCATTCGATGTTGTGGACCGTCTGCCTGAATTGATCTGACAGTTTGCTCGCCATCTCACCTATAACTATGAAATTCATCAAGATCGCGTCGAATGAGACCGCATCGTCTGACATTTCCTTGTAATCCTTGAATCCGCCGGAGAACTTTATTACCTTCTCAGCGGCTTCAAGAATGTTGAAAACGAGCATGCCGTCTTTCTTAAGCAAAGATTGCCTCGCTTAAAATATCCTGACGGAATGCTGACTTGATCGATTTCACACGGCAAACATCAACATTCAGATTTAATTCCTTCGCGACTTCTTCGCGGAACTCAAACTTCTTGTCGAAGATCTCGGGGGTATTCTCTTCAAACTCGATCAGAAGGTCGATGTCACTTTGGGGTGTGGCAGTGCCGCGGGCATATGAACCAAACAATCCGATCTGCACAATACGATAGGTTGAATAAAAATATTCTTTTTTACTTCTGAGATATTCAAGAACATCGTTCCTGTTCATCCTACAAAATCCTTCTCGTGAACTCAAACTTTATGCCGCGGTCGGCGGTTGAGGGTGACCACTTCTTGTTGTTGAGGAGGTCACGAAAATCGAAACCGAGGGAGAAGCCCTCCGCGACTGCCCAGCGGATGCCGGCGTGGAGGTAGCCGTTACCTTTGCCGAAGGTATTGTTTGAGTTGTCATTGAATCCGAAATTGTACTCAACCATCAGAGAAACGCTCGAGCCGACGGTTTTCTCGACTCCGACCATGAAATTGGTGAAGTTGTCGCCGTCTTTCTGCTCGAAGGAATAATTAATGATACCATGCAGACTGAGGTACCCGAGGAACTTGTAATTCTTGCTGACAGCTGCGAAGATGCCGGGTGACTTTATCTCGTAGCGGCTCTCTTCGGAGAAATACTGTCCCTTACCCTGGAGGTCGGCACCAACGGTTACCGAGGGTAGATTGAGTGTCTCATCGATTACCTTGAACCTGATGTTCACACCGGGATACTTGTACCACTTCACATCGCCTGATCCGATAACATTCTCACCGCCGTAGGAGATCCCGAAGCTCAAGTTGTCGAACACGCCGACATCAAGTCTCGTGAGCAGCACGCCGCCCGGCATAAGGTCGGAGCCAACGCTTACGAACCCTCTTTTCAGCACACCTGCCGTGGGCATGTCGATCAGAAAACGGGGTTCGAAATCGAGTTTTTCACCCGCCATGTACTGGGGAATTACTGGAAAATTGATCAGGAGTACGAGTATTAGAGCGAAAACCTTTTTCATCAGGCAATTTCCGATTTTTTTTGATGCACTAATTTACAAAATAAAATAAGATTTCGTGTGCCCGTTGTGACTGACGGACGGGAAGTGGTCACTTGATCTCAAATTCGATCATGGTCGGTTTCAGAGCGTGTTCAGGGATCACCAGCACTTCAACCCTTCCGGGTTTCAGGCATTTTAGTTTAACCGACCCTTCCGAAGTGCTGCCGCCCGCGGGCGCTGTGAGGCCCTCACCCTGTCTGAACTCCATCCTGAAAGGGGCGGTTCTGAGCGGGGGGCGGAAACCGAGTCCATTTACTGGGATAACGGTTATCTCCACAGTGTCACCGGATATCACCACCTTTGGTACCTCGTTGAGAGTAACCTCATAAATCGAAAAAACATAGCCGTGGAGCAAAAAAGCCACAAGGCCGGCACCGGCAAGGATGAAGAAAAGGGCTAAAAGGGTCATTTTCAGTTTCATTTTGCGTGTTTATTCTGTGTGGGAGACGGTGTTGTAAACCTGGTGTATACCGCCGAAACCACCATGCAAAAATACGGTAAAAAGCAGATTAAAGGCTCAAAATGTTTAACTTTGAGATCGTAAATTTTAGGACTTTTAATTCCACGGGATTTCACCAATTTACCGTATTGGAACAATTCCGGATTTCTCCCTGTAAACGATTCACGATGAAGACCCTTGCACGAGTAACAGCAATTCTAACGGCTTTCGTCCTCTTTTACGGATGCGGTTCCGCGCCCGTTGAGGAGAAGACCGTGGCTGCCAATACTCAGCAGGAAGTGAAGCGTCCAATTTCACCCGAGATGGCGCTTGAGAATTTCATCATCGCCACAGGGCATGAGGCAAGGGGAGAGTATCTGATGGCGGTCAACTCACTTCTGACCGCGTATGAGTTCGATCCTGCACCCGGTATTAGCTACGGATTGGCCAAGAACTACTACATGCTTGGCAAGCTTTCGCAGGCACTTCCGTACGCGAAGGAAGCCGTTGCAAAGGATTCGCTCGAGAAGGAGTATTACTATCTCCTGGCAGATATCTACACTTCAGGCAGACAGCCCGACGCGGCCGAGGCCGTGATCTCCGCGCTGGTAAAACGCTATCCCGGTGACTACAGTGCCCTATACCGGCTCGCCAACATTTATGAGAAGAGCAAGCCCCTCTCGGCGATCGAAGTGTATCTAAAAATTCTCGAGGAAGAGCCCGAGGACTGGAACGCCTACATCCGCCTCGCCGATCTCTACGACAAGACCGGCAACAAGGAGAGATCAACAGAAATAATCGAGGAGTTTCTCCAGTACAACCCTTCGAGCACCGAACTGAAGCAGGTGCTTGTGAACTACTATATCAGTCTGAAAAAGTATGACAAAGCCCTCTCCCACATCGAGGGGATACTCCAGATCTTCCCTGACGACCCGGGAGCACTTGAATCGAAGGCGAGAATATTTGTCGAGCAAAACAATTTTGTCGCTGCGTCAGCCCCATATCTGAAACTGATTGAAGCCCCCGATACGCGGCTCGACATGAAACTGAACATCGGCGTTGTATATTTCGAGAAGGCACTTGCGAACGATACACTTCTGAGGGTGGCTGACACAATTTTCACAGTGGTCGAAAAAGACACGGTTAACTGGATAACCCACTTCTACAAAGGGGCGATCGCCACTCTTCTGGGTGATACGCTCGCGGCCAAAGAGAGATTTTTTAAAGTACCCGGTGACTCATTCCTTTACCTACAGGTGTGGCAGAGGATCGGCGGACTCGTTTACGACGCGAAAAAGTACAAAGAAGCCGCCTTCATTATGGAGCGGGCGCACGATAACTTCCCCGATGACTTCCTGATCAACTTTTTTCTTGGGCTGTCGTACGCTCTTAATGGCGACTACGCCGCATCGGAACCGTTCCTCTTTAAAGCAACCGACCTTAATCCGAACGAGATCAACACATGGTCGGCTTACGCCTTCACGCTTTCGCGTCTGAAGAAAGACACACTCGCGGTTGAGGTCTATGAGAAGGCATTGGAACTGGAGCCAAGAAACACCGACCTTCTTAATTCGCTCGCGATCGTTTGCGACGGAATGGGTAATCAGGCCAAAAGCGACAGTCTTTACACCCTCTCGCTCCAGATCGATCCGAAAAATGCCCTGGCGGCGAATAATTTTGCTTATTCGCTGTCTAAAAGGGGAGTGAGGCTCGATGAGGCGCTCCGGTTGGCGAAGATCGCGCTGGAGGTTGACCCCAACAGTCCATCATACATGGACACTTACGGCTGGGTACACTTCAAACTCGGAAATTACGACACCGCAAAAGTTTACATAGAAAAAGCGCTCGCCATGGATGGCGACAACCATGAACTCCTGGACCACTTCGGCGATGTGATGTTCAAACTTGGGAATAAAGATGAAGCCCTCGTTTATTGGCGAAAGGCTCTGGAATTTGATAAAGAAAACGAATCAATCAAAAGAAAGATCGAAAGAGGCGAAATTTGAGAAGAACACTATTTTTGCTTTTTCTTGTCCTCCCCCTCGCGTTGGGATGGCAGGGTTGCGCTACTCCCGTTGAATCATATGATGACGACACCGAGATACTCGACGGCAACATAAAACCTGAAAGGCTCGTTAAGAAACTCGAGGCCAACAGGATGAAGGTGCGCACGCTCACCGGCAAGGGTGAAATGTATGTACAGACACCCGAGATCGACAATTCCGCGTTCTTTCAGGCGATACTGAAGCGGCCGGACTCCCTGAATGTGAATGTTTACGGTCCATTCGGCATCGAGCTCGCCAATGTCCTCCTGACACAGAAAGAGTTCAAGTTTTACGAGGCCCTTAACAACACACTTTACACGGGAAGTGTTGATAATGTAGCCCTGCGGAACATCTTCAAGGTTGATCTCAGCTTCGAAGATGTGCGCGATGCCTTCGCCGGTATGGTTAACATGCAGCCAAGGCTCTACACCCAGCCGACCGATTTTAAGTTCGACAAAGGCTACTTCAATCTCTCATACGCCGACAGCCTCTCGGGGAATGTCGTCTCCTACAAGGTTAAGCTTGAGGGACTGAACGTTGAGTCGTACACGATCAAGACCAAAAAAGGTGAATTGCTGCTGGACGCGAAGTATTCCGAATTCAAAAGGTTCGGGACTGTTATGCTCCCTCAGACGATTGAAGTGAAGGCACCGAAGATGAATCAGACCCTTAAACTGGTCTATGAATCACTCGAGCTCAACAAAGAACCGAAGATCGAGTTCCTTCCACCCGCTGACGCTACGCTGATAGAGTATTGATTTGGAAAACCCTGCACCCCTGACTCCGGCAAACGGAATCAACAAAGGTACTGTCGCGCGTCACCCCGGGGTGTGGGTGTTGGTAGTCCTGTTTCTGGTTACGGCCATTTCGTTTGATGGACACAATCAGAAGGGTGACATTAATAAGAAAAAAGATGAACTTGCCGCGATCCGCGATGAGATAAAATCCCTCAAGGATGAGATCGGCAAGGCCACAAAAGAGGAGAAAAAGACCTTTGAGCTGATCGACAAGCTCAATAAACAGGTGTTCCTCCTCAATCAGCTTGTGAACGGTCTTCAAGCCGAGGCCGACGGTAAAACCCGTCAGATCAACGACCTGGAGGGGGAAATATCCTCCCTCGAGAAGAAGATCGAAGACCTTCGCGAGTTCTACGCGCGATATGTAGTGGCGATGTACAAAGGTCTGATAAAGAACAAGTGGCTTTACATTATCAACTCCGCCTCACTCGATGAGGCACTGAGGCGTTACCGCTACTTCAAAACATTCACCGAAAAAGGTGAGCAGGTGCTGGGTGAGTTCAAGGTTTCGATCGACCGGCTGGAGTCGGCGCGGGCAGCACTTCAGTACGAAAAAGATGAAAAAGCAAAGATTATCGCCCTGAAGAAAGGGGAGGAGAGCGCCCTCGAGGGGAGCATTGAGGACCAGAAAGACCTCCTGAAGGATATCGGCAAGAACAAGGACGCGCTGAAAAAGGAGCTTGAGGCGAAAAAGCAGTCGGAGAAAAAGATCGGCTCACTTATCGACAAGCTGATCCTAAAAGAGGAGAAGGCGAAGAAGGATAAAATTGCCAAAACCAAGCCTCCAAAGAAACCGAAACCGACAAAACCCGCAGACAAGGTGGCTGAGAAAAAACCGGAGCCGAAGCAGGAGAAAAAAGAGGAAGTTAAAGGCGCTGACGAACCAGACGATGAGTACCTCGGTGGTTCGCCCGTTGAGGATTACGAAGATGTTGAGGTTACAGGCAAATCTTTCTCTTCGATGAAGGGGAATCTGATGAAACCCGTTACCTCCGCGAAGGTCTTCCGCGGTTACGGCGAGAATAAAAATGAAGAACTTAACACGGTGACCGTTAACTACGGGATCGATTTCAAAGTTGAGGGCTCACAGCCTGTAAAGTGCGTTGCCGATGGAGTGGTCTCGGCGATCGAGTGGCTTCCCGGATACGGAAGTGTTATCATCATCACCCACACAGAAGGTTACCGCACCGTTTACGGACACCTCGGCACCATCTCCGTGCGTGAAGGCACACGGGTTAAAGGCGGATCTGCACTCGGCACCGTCGGAAGAAGCCTCGAAGGGTATATCTTCCACTTCGAGATCTGGAAGGGAAAGCAGAATCTTAATCCTTCCACTTGGTTTTAACGAAATGTGATTCGCCGCGGCGAAGTGAAATGTGAAATGTGAAATGTGAAATGTGATTCGCTGCAGTTAAGTGATCTTGAACTCTAAAAAAATAATACCTAATACCTAATACCTAATACCTTCTTCCTGATAAAAAATTGATATGATCAACGATTTTAGACAAGCAAAAACGGGCAAGCTGCTCATTGATATCCTCCCCGACAAGTGCGACTTCTGCGGGTGCTGCGTGGGCGTATGCCCTGAAGACGCGATAGAACTAAAGGAAGCCGAGATATTCATCATCGATGAGCGCTGCACGAACTGCGCCAAGTGTGTGTGGAGCTGTCCCATCGAGGTGATCAAGTTCAACAAGGAAGGGGTGAGGAAATAATGAAAAATTATTACGATGTGGTGGTTGTAGGCGGAGGTCCTGCCGGCTCGATGGCGGCGCGTTTCGCGGCTGAGCAGGGTGTTTCCGTGCTCATGCTCGAGAAAGACCGTGATATCGGCTATCCCGTTCGCTGCGGTGAAGCCGTCAGCCGGAAGGGGATAGAAGAGTTCATCACACCCGATGAAAAGTTCATCGCCTCGCACATTACAAAATTTTCGATGAACGCCCCCGACGGTACTGAAGTGGTGTTACCGCTCCCGGAGGAGGGTTTCGTCCTTGAGCGCCGCATTTTCGATTACGAACTCGCGAAGACAGCCGCTCAAGCCGGCACTGAGATACTCACCCGCGCTTATGTCAACGGACTCCTTTTCGATGGCGATGCCGTCGCAGGCGTTAAGTATGAGTTCCGCGGCGAGCAGCACGAGGTCAGTGCGGGGGTGGTTATCGCGGCCGATGGCGTCGAGTCACGGGTGGGCCGCTGGGCGGGGATAAAGACTCACATCGATTTCCGCGATATGGAATCAGCCACCCAGTACACCATCTCGGGCATTGAGGTTGATCCGAATACCATCTACTTCCACTTCGGAAGCAACGCGGCTCCACAGGGGTACCTGTGGGTCTTCTCGAAAGGGAGCACTTCCGCCAATGTTGGGCTGGGTATCAGCGGACTGATCGGCAAGAAGAAATCGGCACTTCAGTATTTAACCGAGTTCATGGAGCGGACATATCCCGACGCGGCAATCCTTACCTCGATCGCGGGTGGTGTGCCGTGCAGCATCACGCTCGAAAAGATATCAGCCCCTGGAATAATCCTTGTCGGCGATGCCGCCCGGCAGGTTAACCCCCTCTCCGGCGGCGGAATTGCATCAGGCATGATCGGCGGAAGCATCGGCGGGCGAATAGCCGCTGAATCGATCAGGATGAAAGAGCCGGAACACCTCCTCACCTACGACAAAGCCTGGGCCGACCGCCTCGGCAAACGCCACGAAACCTTCGACCGGATCAAGAACGGCATCTACAATTTCTCCGACGAAAAATTCAACTCGATCGCCCATTCATTCGCTAAAGTCCCCAACGACAAACGCACCCTCGGCTCCCTCTTCAGAACCGCGCTTCTTCATAATCCGGGGTTGTTGATCGATGTGGCGAAGGTGTTTTTATAAGGGCTGAAGGATGAAGGCTGAAGGATGAAGGCTGAAAATTCAAACCGCAGAGGCCGCGAAGGCCGCAAAGAGGGATTTAAATAAGTTACACGGATTCAACGGATTCAACACAGATTTCACAGATGAATAAAAATCCGTGTAATCCCCCGAAGGGGCAGGCGTGCATAATCTGTGAAATCCGTGTAACTTTTAAATAATCGCTAATAACTAATAGCTAATAGCTCATCGCTCAGAACTCTAAACTAACTCCTATCGAAGGCAGAACCCCAATGTTTCCTCCGCCGTCCTCGCGTTTTTCGCGTCTGTCCCAGCGGTAGGCGAAGACATTCTTCCTGTTGTAAACATTCTGAACATCGATATAGGTGATGAGCGTGAACTTCTCGAAGAACCACCCGTAATAATTTTCACAACTGCTTTCGATCATTATGCAATCAAAGCATTTGAAGTGAGTGCAGCAGATTATCTGCTCAAACCTTTTTCTGAAGAACGTTTTAATGATGCACTAAAAAAATCTTTAAATTTCCTGCAGGATAAATTTGAACACGATACTGTAATTAAAAATATTATTGATTATAAAGATGAAAAGATAGAGTATCTTGAAAGAGTTGTTATTAAAGAAGGTTCAAAAATCTCAATCATTCCTGTGGAAACAATAAAATGGCTGGAAGCTCAGGACGATTATGTGATGATAAACTGCGATCAGGGAAGATTCCTCAAACAAAAGACGATGAAATATTTCGAGAACCATCTTAATGAAAATAATTTTATAAGAATTCATCGTTCATATATCATCAATGTTGATTTTATTCAGCACCTTGAACAAACCGGAAAAGAATCCTACCAAATTATTCTGAAGAACAGTAAACAGCTTCCCGTTAGTAAGACAGGATTGACAAAGCTGAGAAACACACTTTAATTACAGTAGTAAACAGTGACCAGTAATCGGTAATCAGTATTTATAATAGTGGAGGCAAAATGACTTATGTAAAAAGTTTCAGAGAGTTAGATGTGTATAAATTAGCCCGTGAGTTATCAAGAGATATTTTCTTATTATCGAAAATTTTTCCGAAGGAAGAAACATATTCACTTACAGATCATGTGAGACGGTCTTCACGCTCAATTGGTGCTCAAATAAGCCTGGGCTAAAAGGAGATATGAAAAACACTTCACGAGCAAATTAACAGATGCAGATGGTGAACAACAATAAACACAGCATTGGCTGGAAACTGCATTCGATTGTAATTATTTAGATAAACCTACACTTGATAATCTGTTGAATAAAAGTGAAACAGTAGGGAAAATGTTAAATGGAATGATTAACAAATCGAATTTATTTTGTAAAGATTTTATTACTTAATACTTACAAAAGTCAAAATTAATATTAACTAAACACATATTACCGATTACTGATTACTGATTACCAATCACTGATTACCTCCGAACCAATTGAATCTCTCCACTTTCATAAATATATTTGCCCTGACCATTCACAAGGAATAAAATGATACTTGACAAAGATTTACTTTCAATCCAGGAAGCCCGCAGCCTGGCTGCAAAAGCCAAAGAAGCGCAGCTTGAATACAAACACTTCTCACAACAGCAAGTTGATAAAATTGTAAAAGCTATGGCAGAAGCTGGTTATTCTGCATCGGAAAAACTTGCAAAGATGGCTTGCGATGAAAGCGGTTTTGGAAAATTTGAAGACAAGATTATCAAAAATCAATTTGCAACAAAGAATGTTTACGAGTCGATAAAGAATTTAAAAACAGTCGGTATAGTTTCAGAGGAAGCAAACGGAAAAGTTTTAAAAATTGCAGAACCGATGGGAGTTGTGTGTGCACTTGTTCCTTCTACAAATCCAACCTCAACTGCAATGTTCAAAGCATTAATTTCTTTGAAGAGCAGAAATGCAATCGTTGCAAGTCCACATCCTAAAACTGCAAAGTGTACGATTGAAGCGTTAAAGATTTTATCTGATGCTGCTGAAAAAGTCGGTACACCAAAAGGATTAATTCAATGTATGAGTGAGCCGACGATTGAAGGAACAGATGCATTGATGCACGATAAAAATATTTCTGTTATTCTAGCAACAGGAAGTTCTCAGATGGTAAAATCAGCTTATAGTTCAGGCAAACCTGCGTACGGAGTCGGACCTGGCAATGTTCCTGCATTCATTGAACGAACTGCTGATTATCGAAAAGCTGTTGCCGATATTGTTTACGGAACAACTTTCGACAACGGAACTTTGTGTTCATCCGAACAATCAATGATTGTTGATCTTCCGTTAAAAGAAAAAGTTATTGAAGAAGCAATTGCACAAGGCTGCTATTTTGTTAATGCAGAAGAAAAAGAAAAACTTACAAAAGCAGTACAGACAAATCTTCATATCAATCCTGAAATAGTTGGAAAGCCTGCCAAGTTTATTGCCAAGTATGCAGGGTTTGAAGTTCCTGAGAACACACAAGTATTAATCGCAACTTGTTATGAAGTTGGTAAGAAAGAACCGCTGTCCATAGAAAAACTTTCGCCAATATTATCTTTTTATATTGCTGATGGCTGGCTTGAAGGATGTCATCGTTGTATTGATCTTCTGCAGTTTGGTGGAATCGGACATACACTTGTAATCCATTCCAATGATGAACCGATAATAATGAAATTTGCACTCGAGAAACCGGCATTCAGAATTCTGGTCAATACAGTTGCATCAATCGGTGCGGTTGGTTACACAACAGCACTTGAACCTTCAATGACACTCGGACCTGGAACCTGGGGTGGTTCAATTATTTCAGATAATGTTAGTGCAAAACATCTTCTGAATATTAAATCGCTTGCTTTTGAAACTAATCCAATCAATAAAGGAAAAAGTGTAGTTAAGTTCGAAGTTCAGAAATACAAAGGTGGAAAAGATTGGTTCATAAAAGAAATTGAAGAGAGACTTCGTGAACGTGCAGGTAATCTTCCGTTAAAAGATGTTTACACTTACTCTGAAAAAGAAAAACCAACCGAAGAGAAATTAGAACCAACCAAACCAATTACTTACGGAACAGGAATTTCTGAGGTAGAGATTAAAAAAATAATTGAAGAGTTTAAGTGACTTTTAAAGATGACATCTTATTAAAAAGATGTCATCTTTAAACCTCTTCAATGCGCAAACTGCGGAAACAAATCCGGGAACTTTTGCACAACAGCTTCCGCAATTAAATGAGCAGCAGCATCGTGAGTTAATAATTCTGTATTGATTGTCAGATGATAGAGCAACGGATCGTCAACATCTACATGGAAATAAGATTTCAGATATTTCTTTCTATCTTCATCTTCCTTTTTAATATGAGCTAATGCTTCTTTTTCATTCAGGTTCATTAATGTTTTTATATGCTCAACTCTTTTCTCAAGTGAAGCAATAAGTCTGACATGAAATGCATTTTTTAATTTTGCGGTAATGAATGGAGCACCTCTTCCAACAATCACAACATTACCCATTCGCGCAAGCTGCAAAATAGTTTCAGTTGTTTTGTGTACGATTGTCCATTCAGATGGTTTCAATCCAAGCATCTCATAAACAACAGCATCAATATTCTTAAACTTTTCTTCTTTCATATATTCTGAAATTTGTTGCGGAAGATGGTGATCCTCAAGAACTCTTTCAATAAGATTTTGATCAAAGTACGCCCACTTCACACCTTCAAACTCTGAATAATTATCCATTATTTCTATCAACTTTTCGCAAACCACTTTTGAACCTGCACCCGTCTGACGAGAGATAGTAATACACGGATAAACACCTTTTTTGTGTTTTTGCTGATCCGGTTTTTGTGTGTTGGATTCTATATATCGTTTGCTTTTTTCGTAAACTCCGATTGCCATTTAAATTTTCTCCTTTCTAAATTAAGCGCTGAATGATTCAGCATAAACAAAACCTAATTTATTTCTCTCATAAAAATTATTAATGATAAACTCCAAAATTATTTCCAACATACAATAAATAATATAATTTTAAAATGAAGAAATACAACTTTGAGATGTTGAGTATTTGGCTAAAGCCTATACACTTCTGTTTTTATCAAATAATCCACGTCCTGAAGGACGTGGCAATTAGCCGCGACCTTTCCACCTGGCTCACCGAGGTTAGACGGGCAGGTCGGGGAGAAAGAAATCAAGCTAAAATGACAGAGCTTTAGCCCATTCATATTTTAGGAAAGCTTCAGTCTTTCTCAATTGATTCTTTCTGTGAAAGATCGAACCAGCTTTTAACTCTTTTTTTATCTTCTCCGTTTGACGAATTGTGTAAGTATTCATTTTTGTGAATGTCATACGTATAATCTTTTTGCCATTTGTCAATATTTTCTACAATTTCTTTTATGGCATTTGTGATAAGATACAATTCATCGTTTGTCATTGTTGGATGAATTGACATCCTCACC
>RHKR01000473.1 GCA_008363265.1 Chlorobiota bacterium | reverse complement strand
TGGGCGGTCCTGACGCGAAACCATCGACACTTCAGTTCGCCAAGATCGATCCCACCGAGAAACATGTTGCCTATGTAATGGAACACAACCTCTATGTGGAAGACCTCGAAAACGGCGTGATAAAACAGTTAACGACTGACGGCAGCAGAACGATCATAAACGGTACATTCGACTGGGTTTACGAGGAAGAATTCGGCATCAGAGACGGTTTCCGCTGGAGTCACGATGGCAAAATGATCGCCTTCTGGCAATTGGACGCGAGCGGCGTGCGCGACTTCCTGATGATCAACAATACCGATTCTCTCTATTCATACACCATCCCTGTTCAGTATCCGAAAGCGGGGGAGACCAACTCCGCATGTAAAGTGGGAACGGTTGATATCTCATCCGGCGAGATCGTCTGGATGCAGGTTGAAGGTGACCCGCGAAACAACTACATCCCGAGAATGGAATGGGCCGGTAAAACGGGAAAACTCGCATTTCAGCACCTTAACAGGCTACAGACCGAGATGACGGTATTTCTTGCCGAACCCAGGTCCGGAAAAGTTGAACAGCTTTACAACGAAAAACAGAATGCCTGGATCGAAGTGGTTGACGACTGGAGATTCGTTCACGGTGATACCCATCTTTTCTGGGTCAGCGACAAGGAAGGATTCAACCGGCTTTATATTATCTCGCTTAAAACAGGCGAAATGAAAAACCTCCTCGATGGCAAGTATGACGCGATGGAAGTGGTTAAAGTGGTTGAATCGACAGGAACGGTCTATTTCTATGCTTCACCAGAGAATGCCACGCAGAAATACCTCTACGCGGCGAGTTTGAGCGGGGAGTACGATCCCGTCCGGATAACCCCTAAAGAGTTCAGCGGCACCAATTCATATTCGATCTCCGCTGACGGAAAATATGCTTATCACACATACTCGGCGATCAACACCCCAAGCCGAGTGGCACTTGTTGAACTTCCCGACCATGACCTCGTAAGGCAGGAAACTACAAATGAACCCCTCGCACAGAAACTGAAAACCGTCGGTTACAATTATGAGATGTTCTCGGTTACTACCAAGGGCGGGGTGTCTGTTGACGGCTGGATGACGAAACCTTACAATTTCGACCCCTCGAAAAAGTACCCCGTTCTCTTCTATGTTTATAACGAACCGGCCAGCACAACTGTGAACGACAGGTTCGATGGTTTCTTCGGGCTTTTCCACCGGGCGATAGCCGATATGGGTTACGTGGTAATAAGCGTTGACGGGCGTGGTACCCCGGCACCGAAAGGAAGGGAGTGGAGAAAATCGATCTATCAGAAGATCGGTGTTGTCTCATCCGAAGATCAGGCAGGCGCGCTTGAAGCCCTGATTGCCAAACACAATTACCTCGACGCCAACAAGGTCGGCATCTGGGGCTGGAGCGGCGGCGGTTCGATGACGCTTAACATGCTCTTCCGCTTCCCTGACATGTATCACTTTGGTGTTTCCGTCGCGCCGGTCACCGATCTCAGGTTCTATGATACAATTTATGAGGAGAGGTACATGGGTTTACCTCAGCAGAATCCTGAAGCCTATAAGATATGCTCTCCGGTTACTTTTGCCGATAAACTTAAAGGCCGGTTATTCCTCATTCACGGCACCGGTGACGATAATGTTCACTTTCAGAATGCTGAGTATCTCGTCAACAAACTGGTCGCGGCCGGCAAGCAGTTCCGTTATATGGCTTACCCGAACAGGTCGCACGGCATCAGCGAAGGGAAGGGCACAACCATGCATCTTTTCAGATCAATGATCGGGTTTTTTGAGGAAGAATTGAACAGAAAGTAAATATCCAATTATAATTTTCAAGGTTCACTTCACCATATCAAAAAAATTGTTTAATTTTGTCAGATGGATTTCCGCTTGAGGCGGAATCCATCGGATTTATCGATCAGAATTCAATTACTGACATAATATTGAGTTTTCTACAAATCATCAACAAAAAATTAGCGGTACTGCTTATTTAGTTTTGTTAAAAGATACACACAGGAGTCAGTATATGCGGCTAAAGCATACTATATTATGGATGACCTTTCTCCTTTTCAGTTATCCGATCCTGGCCCAAACCGGTAAATTAACCGGCGTGATCAAGGATCAGAAAACAGGCGAGACCCTTATCGGGGCTACCATAATTGTCGAAGGCACCAAACTCGGCGCCAAATCTGACAATGAAGGTTACTACGCCATACTGAACGTCCCACCGGGAAAATACACAGTTAAAGCTTCCATGATCGGATACGGTACCAAAGCTGTTACCGAAGTGGATGTTAACATCAACCAGACAACAACCCTCGATTTTACCCTCGCTGATGAATCGATCACAACACAGGAAGTGGTGGTGGTCGCCACCAAACCCGTGATTGAAAAAGACGTCTCTTCAAGCGTTGTGAACATCTCAATGGAAGATGTTGCAGCCTTGCCGATCGTCAGTGTCGCAGGTGTCATCGGTCTTCAGGCCGGTGTTCAGGGCCTGACCATCAGAGGCGGCGGCTCCGATCAGACTGCGTTCATGATCAACGGTATCACCTTCAGGGATGAGAGGGACAACACTTCTTACACAGGTATCCGTTCCGGTCTCGTCAACGTGGTTACCACCGAAGGTAAACGTGATAAATACAATGTTGTTTTCCTGGGCCGCTATCGCCCCGCGGGAATGAAAAACTTCGGTGACATGCCGAATGATCCCAATTCTTACTATATCCGTCCTTACCTCGATCCGGCCGTTGCATTTACAGGCACAAAAAACGGTGCATGGGACCTCTACACACAGGCCCAGTATCAGGAATTCAGAGGATGGGACAAAGTTTCACAGGAACTCCTTTCTGACGACGATCCAACAAACGATCTTACGCCCGAAGCGGCTCAGCAGCTCTTCCTGTGGCAGCACAGAAAGCCCATGGGTATTACGCAGCCTGACTATGACATGGACTTCAGCGTAAGCGGTCCTGTACCAGTTGTCAGCTCGATGCTCGGCGACCTCAGATTCCTGGCTTCATACAGAACTTCAAGAGACATGTATGTTATTCCGCTTGCAACCAATGCCTATCAGGACTGGAGCACGCACGTAAAGGTTACTTCTGACATTGCTCAGGGTATGAAATTCACCATCGAAGGTTTGTTGGGCAAACAGACCGGTACCAGCAGCTCGAGAAGTGGCGGTCCCGGTATCTTCCGTTCCGCCTACTCGATCCTTTCCGAGATGGATATCAGATCAGGCGCCAGCTACTCTGACGCGAGAGTATTCGCTACAGACTACTGGGCACCTACAAAGGTTGACAGAAAGATGCTCGGCGCAAAGTTCGTTCACGTTCTTTCACCTACCACTTTCTATGAGATTCAGTTGAACGTGGTCGGTTCCGAATACAGCACCAACCCCGGTTCTCCAAGAAACACCGGTCAGGTCGTAAAGATCGGAAACAACTATTATGATGAGTCACCTTACGGTTACTTCTCAGGTTTCTCTTCAGGTATCGGCAGCTCGATGAACATGGGTCTCGGCTACTCGAACGGTAGAGACACTTCAAAAGTTTATACATGGAGCTCAAGATTCGATTACTCAAGCCAGCTTAACAAGATCATGCAGATCAAAGCCGGTGTCGAGTTCATATACACAGACAACAATGTTAACTATGCTCTTATCGAGCCTTCACTTCCTACAAGCAACTCCCGTTCAGTTTGGCAGACCTACCCTGTAAGGGGAGCCGTCTACGGCCAGACAAAACTTGAGTTTGAAGGAATGATCGCCAATATCGGTCTCCGACTCGACTATTCACACGCCGGCGGCGAGTGGTTCCTTTATGATCCTTATAACAAGGCTTTCTCCGGTGCTTACTCACTACAGATCGATCAGCTTCTTCCGAAAGAGCCGACAGAAAAGGTTATCACACTCAGCCCAAGGCTCGGTGTTGCTTTCCCGATCACTGTTAACAGCAAGCTCTTC
>RHKR01000472.1 GCA_008363265.1 Chlorobiota bacterium | reverse complement strand
CCGTTGTTTCTTTCCGGAAGAACCGCCTACCCTCTGAAGGGCCGGACCTTCAATAACGGCACCGCGTTTGTTACCGAGTTTAATTGCGTTATCGGACAGGGGGAGGGAGTGCTTCTTGTCTCTGACGGAGTAACACAGTCCGGGATTGGCGGCAGGTTCATCACCGGCTGGGAACTCGAGGGTTTGAACGGCTACCTTACCTCTCTCCTCGGCAAGGGCGCGGCGATGAAGCATATCCCGGCACTTGTGGAAGAGGAGGCGCTCGCGAACTGGGGAAGAAAACAGGGTGACGATGTCAGCGCGATACTCGTCTTTTCAAGGAAAGGGAGGGTTGTCGATCTCTTTACAGGACCACCTTCGGACCCGTCGCTGGATGACGAGGCTTTCGCGGCGTTCTTCGCGACTCCCGGTGTGAAGATCATCTGCGGTGCTTCAACCGCGAAGATAGCGGCAAGGTTTTTGAACAAACCTCTCAAGGTTAACGATGACTTCACCGATGCTTTCACACCACCCGACTACGATATCGAAGGGGTCGGACTCGTTACCGAAGGAGCTGTAACCCTCAATCAGGTTTATAACATCTGGGGTGAAGACACAACAAAACTTGACGCCAACAACCCCGTTACTGTGCTGTACTCACTTATCACCGCTGCCGACAGGGTAAATATCCATCATGGTCTGGCAAAGAATCCCGCCTCCGACGATATCGACTTCACCCGCCTCGGCATCCTCTCCCGAGACAAGATCGTCCCCCTTATTGTTGAAAAGCTTAAGGGAGAGGGGAAGCTGGTCGTTGTAAAATCAGTGTAGAGTGTGGAGTGTAGAGTGTGGAGAATAACAGTAACCACTTACCTCTAACCACTAACCACTACAGCGGTCTGACCGCTGACATCCCCCCATCAACATGAAGAATCTGCCCGGTTATCCAGGAGGAGGCATCACTCAGAAGAAACTCAGCCGCGGAAGAGATATCTTCAGGCTGGCCGATCCTGCCAAGGGGATGGCGTTTGTCGGATGCTTCCACTTTTTCGGGTGATGAGAGAAGTTTCCCTGCCAGTGGTGTGTTTGTGAGTGAAGGGGCGATGGCGTTCACTCTGATCGCGGGGGCAAACTCAGCCGCGAGTGAGCGGGTCAAACCCTCAACAGCGCCTTTCGCGGAGGCGATCGAAGCGTGATAGCTCATGCCTGTCTGTACCGCGATGGTACTGAAAAGGACGATCGAAGCCTTTCCTGCCTGTTTCAGATTGGGGAGGAGGTGCTGGATCGTTCTTACCGCGCCGAGCAGGTTTATGTTTAATTCGTTCTGAAAATCGTTCAGGGAAAGAGCTTTAAAAGGTCTGAGATTGATACTTCCCAGCGCGTATGCGTAGCCATCGACACTTCCTTCGATCTTTGGCAGGGCCGCTGACTGATCAACAAGGTCGGTCTGGATATGTGTATAATCCGGGTGTGAGATCTGTGATTCCCTCCTCGCGAGGCCGGTAACTTTGTGTCCGGCTGCGAGCAGACGGTTGGCGAGATCGAGGCCAATTCCCGAAGTGGTTCCTGCTAAAACAAAATGCTTCTGCATGTATCTCCTTTTTTCATAAAGAAACATGCAGAAGCATCGAACTGTTCAATTAACCGTCACTTCAACGGGGTCATCTTGCGGGTGAGCCAGGTATTGTTGTTAGTCAGACGGTAGAAAAGTGCTTCAGTCACATGTCAGTCACATAACCGTCACATAAGAATCACATAAAAACGTGCTCCAGTCACATAACAGTCACATAAAAACCCTCTTTCACTGAAAAGTTAACTTGTTTATTTACAATGAGTTAGCTTTTTTACGAGGGGTTAGCAGGGAGTCAAAACGGCATTCCAGTCACATAACCGTCACATAAGAATCACATAAAAACAGGCTCCAGTCACATAACCGTCACATAAAACTGTGAATCCGGTCAGTCAACCAAATTTTCCCCCTTTTTGTATCCAAATTATTGATAAATTTGAACGGATCAATTATACCAAATCTGAATTTGAGAAGAATAATTCCCCAAGGTAGCGGAGAAACATCAATAATGGCAAAAAGAAGCCTTTTAACACTGCTTTTCATACTTACAATAACACCATTAACCTGGTCGCAGACCGTGGCCGGCAAGTACGCGGGAGAGTTTCTCGCTATTGGCGTTGGCGGCAGGCCCCTCGGAATGGGCGGCGCTTTCACTGCGATAGCTGACGATATCACTGCAGCCTACTATAACCCCTCCGGTCTGGCACAGCTCAACTATCCCCAGCTCTCGCTGATGCATGACCAGCGGTACGGCAATCTGGTGAACTACAACTATGCTGCTGTTGGCTTGCCGTTCGGGAAAGACTACACCTTCGCAGTTTCCGCTCTCCGTTTGGCTGTTGACGGCATCTACGATACCCGGGAAGCCCTTTACGACGCGAACGGCGACGGCGTGCTCGATATCCGCACCAACGACAAGCTTGATTACTCGAAGATCAAGGAATTCTCGAATCAGGATTGGGCCTTCTATCTCTCAGCCGCGAAAAGAATTGATGACAAACTCTCGATCGGTGCCAACTTCAAAGTTATCCGCAGGGACATAGTCGAATTTGGAGCCACAGGAATCGGTTTCGACATCGGCGCGATGTACAAGGCAACCGATGCACTT
>RHKR01000471.1 GCA_008363265.1 Chlorobiota bacterium | reverse complement strand
CTTCTTAAGGGTAACGCTGTATGTACCGGTCGGGAGTGTCAAAGTGTCGCCGGTCTTTTTGCCTGAACTTGTACCGTTGATGAAAACATCAGCGAGGGTTGGTGTTGATGAAATAAAGAGCTTTCCCTCGTCCGCATTGATCGGATTATCAGTTTTGTTGTCGCAGCCTGTCAGAAACAGGATTGTGGATAATGTGAATAGGGTAAACAGGAGTTTTCTGGTCATGTATATGTTCTCCGGGTTAGTTGAAGTTATTTATTAAATGAAAAATTTACGGTGATACCGCCGGCGCGTTTTTCTGTAAAGCTACCGGTGATCGACCGACCGCTCTTGGCAACCACTCCGGCGTAGTTTCCGGCGGAGTGTGTCTGGTCGCTGTCACTCATCGAAAATGCCCCTGTTTCAGGATCAACACTTCCGAACACACTGTGGGTGGCAACATTTCTGTAGTTCACAACCACGGTACCGCTGAACTGCTTACCATCCTGATTGGTAATTTTCAGGGTCGCGGAATAGTTGGCAATGGTACCCTGCCAGGTTCCCAACAGGGAGATCGATTTCGGTTTGGTTGTATCCGCAGAAACCGTGTCCTTGGCAGTTGAATCGGCTTTTACCGTATCAGTTACTGTTTTGGCTGTGTCAACCGGTTCAGCCGGTTTTTCTTTTTTCGTACAGCCGGTAAAAATTACAAAAGTGGCAATGATAAGAACTGCTAAAACTTTAATTTTGCTTTTCATATTAAAACATTATTTGTGAAACACATTTTTAGAAACTCAATGTACAAATATATCTGCATTCCTCAAAAGATTGTGTGACCAGGCACAAAAAAAGTGAGATTTCCTTTTAATAATACCGGTCTAAGCATAATCTTTCTAAGCGAGAGGTTCTTCGCGCTTTTTATACTGCGTGGCGGGAAGAAGAGTTTCACAGTTCTCACTTCCGAAGGAGGCCAGGGTTCGCCTTTTATGCCGGAGACTGTTAACCGAAAACTCATCAGAAAGATTACCGGCACTGATATTGTCGTAATTCCCGATATCCAGCTTCTTCATCACGGACATCAGAAAATTGAAGAAGTCACCATCTCGAACAGTATTATCGATGATGTCATAAAGTATCTCGAAAAGATCGGGGTCACCCACCCGGTGATAATCTCTTCGATCGCTTCCCCTGAGATACTCTTTCACTATTACTCGAGAAAGCTGAAGTTCTTCCCCGACGACAGGACCTACATTCTCTCAGGTGACGATGACCTCGTGTTTGAAGCGCGCCTGCGCGGAAGGGGGCTGGCTGCGGCCCGTCTGATCGACTTTGAAACTTTCAAGAATGCCGCCTCGACCTACACCGGATGCGATCACCTCATCTCATTCTCGGCCGATCCCTACTCTTTCAGATTCGAGGAAGAGGTGGCGGCTATCGGACACCCCTCACATTCACAGGGGAGTGACGAGAGCTTCCCCCTGCAGGAAGGCACCCGCGACGGAAAAACTTGGAAGGGTATCTACAATATCTGCGAGATGGTTACAGAACTGTACCTTGCGGAAGTACTGCCGGTCCCCGGACTTCTCACCCCGCCGGAACTGGAGAAGAGTGAAAGGAACAGGTTAGCCGGCACAGCCGCTATCCTGAACAATATCGCCGCAGGAGCACTCGGTGTGGCACTTTTTGTTTTCATATTCTTTCTTGTTAGATTGTGGATACTCTCAGGAGCTGAAGGTGAACTCGATGAATTCAGCCGGAAACAACCGCAGATATTTCATGAGGTAGCCTCCTACGGTGGAAGGATCCCCCTTATTCCTGAGAGTAAATCCGGATTCAGGGAACTCGATTCAGGATATGTACGGCTCACGGAACTGATAACGCTTATAGAAGAATACGCGGAAAACACGAATATTCAGATAACCGCCATCTCCCTTAAAGAGAAAAACTTCATTACGGTAAAGGGATATTCCGAAACACCGGGCGTGGCATCCGGCCTCGTTGAGCGGATAAAAGGTGCCCAACTCCTTTCCACAGAGATTTTCAAGTCGCAGAATGAGGTTTACACCTCGTTCAGGGTGCTGATACCGGGAGATGCCGGATGGAAGTGAAAAAACTGCTGGAGTTTACCAACCGTGGCACTCTCTTCCTCTCAGCTGCTGCTGTTCTGCTCCTGATCACTTTCGTGCTTGTGATACCGGCGGGCAACCGGATCGAGGAAAGATTCGCTTCGCTGGGACTCTCCGGCGGGGATGATATCCCGGTGATGATGAGAGAGATACATAAAAAACTTGGTCCGGCGATGAAACCTGACCCGGAAGTGCGTTACAATCTCCGCAAGGATATCTCCCTTCGCGACATGCGGCTGCTCATCGACAGCCTCCAGCTTTCGCTGACAACAGGTTTCAAGTTCTCTGTCTCCGAACTGGAAGATGAACAGAAGGGGGGTTTCACGGTCAGGAATTTCCAGGTAAAAGGGAAGGCCTCTTTCCTCGGGATAGCCGGGTTCATTCTTGCAATTGAAGAATATCCCCTTTACATGCGGTTCAAGACCGGGAGCATCAGGTACTATGGCGTGCTTGAGGGAAGTGTCGCATTCGTCGATTACGAGGTGGTAATTTCTGTGCCTCTTCAGCCGGATGATTTCTTCCTCCCACCGTTTCAGGCACAGTCAGACAGTCTGATCGAACAGATAGATGTCTTC
>RHKR01000470.1 GCA_008363265.1 Chlorobiota bacterium | reverse complement strand
GATTTCTTCGAAGGGAACCGCCGGCTCGATCTCTTCCCGACTGATGAAGACTACGAGCGGATGAGGATTATCCTGAACTGGTCGGTGCAAAACCGCGACCGGGTAAAAATATATTACCTGAACGACTATAAAACGAAATCAGAGCTTTTTAAGAAGATGTCATCAGCTTATTTCTCCAAGGTTGAATACCGGGAGATAGCCGCGGAGATCGATATCAGCAAATTGAATTTGAATCAATAGATCAGGCAAGGCTGTTCTTCAGGTTGCCGAGCCCTGAAGCACTTACTGGAAGGGTAGTTCCATCTGTCAACAGCAGAATACCGGAGCCTTCGGTATCCTTCTTTAGTTTATCCGCGAATGCCAGATTCACAATGTATGACCTGTGGATCCTCACGAAAACGGCAGGGTCGAGTTTCCCCTCCAGCGCTTTAAGTGTCCCTTTTTTCAGGTATTTTTTTCCTTTAAGATGGAGGGTTACATAGTCGTCCATCGCCTCAAAATGGGATATTTCGGCTGTTTTAATTATCATTATATCCCCTTTGTGCTTCACCGCAATCGAGCTAAGATAAGCACCCATGCCTGAATTAAGTTCAGTGAGGCCTTTTCTGTAGTCCTCAAGAAGCAGGTCAGAAGCCAGTTTTTCTGAGGCTTTTTGGGTGGCTGAGACGAACCGGTCGTATTCTACAGGTTTCAGGAGATAGTCGAGGGCGTTTTTCTCGAATGCTTTTACCGCGTACTCGTCGTAGGCGGTAGTAAAGATGATCATCGGGGGATCATCCAACAGGTCGGGGAGGGCGATCCCTGAGATCCCCGGCATCTGGATATCAAGGTAGACCAGGTCAGGTTTAAGTTCGTCAATCTTCTTCAGGGCTTCGTTGCCGTTTCCGGCTTCGCCCGCCACTTCAACAATACCTGAGTCGCTACAATACTTTCTGATCAGAGCCCTCGCCAGGGGTTCGTCGTCAACTATCAGTGCTCGCAGCATCAATTTATCCCCCCGGGAAGAGTGATCACCACCGTGAACTCATCCCCCTTCGTGACGACATTCAACCCGGCATCCGGTCCATAGTTCAGCCGGAGTATATCGCGAGTATTGCTGAGGCCGGTTCCGAGTCCGGGGCGCTTGCCCGTCACTTCACCCGTATTGTTTGTAACTTTTATCGCTGCTTTTCCATCGTTGACAGATGCATCGAAACTGATCCATGCCTCACCCGTGAGTGATTGCACACCGTGCTTTATCGCGTTCTCCGCTAGGGGGAGCAGGAGGAATGAAGGGACTTTCAGGTCACCCGTACCCTCACCCAGGGTATACTCCACTCTCAGTCTGTCGCCAAATCTTATCTGTTCGATCTCAATGTACCTTTTGATATTTTCGATCTCTTTATTCAGTATTATCAGCGGTTCCTCTTTTGCCTCGAGTGAGAGTCTGATAAACCTTGCCAGTTTCTCTGTGACCACCGCTGATAGCGCGGGATCGAGCCGTGTGAGTGCCGAGATCGAGTTAAGGCTGTTAAAGATGAAGTGTGGGTTGACCTGGAGTTTCAAAATGTTCAATTCTGCTTCCAGCAGACGCGCCTTCAGTGCCTCTTCGGTTCTGATGCTCTCGATGTTTTTAAAATATGCTTTGATAAGATAGATAAAAGCGGTGAAAGTGAAATAGAGAATAAGCCCGATGAAGAAGCGTGTAACAAAATTCTCCGCGAAGAATTGGCGATACCCGGGATCTGAAAATATCAGATTGGGGAGGATAACGCTGCTCAGGTTCGCCCAGAAGATCGAGACCAGCACACCTGCCGTCAGGTGTATAACTATAAACTTCTCGAGCCGGTCGAGTTCGAACGGGACGAACCTGTAGAGCTGAAACAATCCCACTGAAAATCCCGTGAAGAGCACCGTGGAGATCACGGAATCGGTAACGGCCTGCAAAATTGTTATTCCACCATTATAGTATAGGAAGAATGCCGACACCGCCGCGAGGGTGACCAGCAGGGTTATAATATTTAGTGCTTTGCGGGTCAAAACACTTTCATCTCGCCGCCGCCGAAGAGCACCAGACCCTTTATAACGAGGGTTTTGTTCTCGTCAACTTCTTCGGAGCGATAATTGTACTTTTTGCTTGAAAAGCCGCCAAAAAGGGAGACCACATCAACCTTCACATTCCAGTGCCCCGGAACGGTTAGATCGCAGCCGCCAAAGATCACGAAGAGGTCGAGAACATTATCGCCATCGGAGAGTTCACAGTCGCGGAGAAATATTTCCGAACCGCCGAAAATGATGGTTACATTTCCGCCTTTGAAGTTTTTGCTGTTGACTATCCTTTTATTACCGCCGAAAATCGACATTTCGTCGAGGACATCCATGTCGGTGTTGTACTTTCTAAGGGGATCGTCGTACCCATTACCGCCGAGTTCCGCTTCGCGCTGTTTCTCGACATGCCGGTAAATGATATAGAACCCAAGGGCTAGAAGGACAACGGGAAATACGAAGTCGGAGTAATCCAATCCGAATGCCCTGATGACCATACCTGCACCTCCGAGCCCCATCAGAAGATAGGAGAGTGATTTTCTGCGTGAATTCACCAGGACGATGAGGCCGATCACGAAGATAGTGGTAGGGAGTGAGAAAATAACATCGTTCAGCTGCTCGCCGATTATATCCACTTCTCTCAGAAAGTAGAGGATACCAAGAATGATAAGACCGACGCCGAT
>RHKR01000469.1 GCA_008363265.1 Chlorobiota bacterium | reverse complement strand
AACTTTCAGCCACGATGGTTCGAAAGTGATATACTCGGTCACGAAGGAAGTGGCTGAGTTCGACGGTGGAATGAAACGCCATCAGGGTATTAAGGACAGGTGGCCCGGCAACCGTACCAAAACAAAGACACTTCTTTTCGACCGGAAAACAGGCTCTACTTCGGTTATCGCTAATTTTGACGATAACCTGAATTTTAACGATATTTCAAGCGATAACAGCAAGCTCCTTCTTACACGTTCCGACTACGATCTTAAAACAAGGCCATACGCGTACACGGATCATTTTATCTATGACCTGAAGACCGGGAGACTCGACTCCCTCTTTCGCGGTTTCTACAGCGGGACGGTGGTGTTCAGTAAAGATGGTAAAAGCCTCCTCGTTACCGGAGGACCTTCACTTTTCGGAGAAACAGGAATAACCACACCTCCTGAACTGATACCAAACGAGTACAACTCGCTCCTTTACCGCTACGATATCTCCGGCAAAAAGGCTGAATGCCTCACGCGGGACTTCGACCCGGCGGTTTCATCATTCTTTGAGGATGAAAAGAATGGGAGCATTTACCTGCTGACCACAGACAAAAGCTATTTTAACCTTTGGGTGAGGGATTCTGAAGGAAAGTTCAGCAAGATGTCGTCCCCCGTTAAATCGATCGAGAGAATCGATATAGCCTTAGATTACGAAACGGCGCTTGTATACGGCTCAGACCCTGACTACCCCGGCAGGGCGTTCCTCCTCAACCTTAAAAAAGGAACTTCGAAACTTCTGCTTGATCCCAATGAGAAGTCATACAAAAATATTAAAAGTGGCAAGTACGAGGAGTTTACCTTCACATCAGATGAAGGGAGAACCATCGAAGGTGCGGTTTTCTTTCCGCCTGACTACGATCCCTCAAAAAAATACCCCTGCATAGTTAACTATTACGGCGGCACCACACCGGTATCGAACACCTTCGAGGGAAGGTACCCAAAGAACATCTGGACAGCCAATGGTTATGTTGTCTTCATTCTTCAGCCATCGGGAGCGATTGGTTACGGCCAGAAGTTTTCTGCTTACCATGTGAACGACTGGGGTACATCAGTCGCACAGGAGATAATAAAAGGGACGGAAGAGATGCTGAGGCGTTACCCCTCCGTTGACCCCAAAAGACTCGGCTGTATCGGTGCGTCTTATGGCGGCTTTATGACCATGTCCCTTGTTACCAAGACCGATCTGTTCGCGGCAGCGATCTCGCACGCGGGGATAAGTTCCCTCTCAAGTTACTGGGGCGAAGGATTCTGGGGGCTTGTCTACTCTGCAGTGGCCACCGCAAACAGCTTCCCGTGGAACAGAAAAGATATTTACATCGACAAAAGCCCCCTCTTTTCCGCAGACAAGGTGAACACCCCCCTCCTCCTGCTCCATGGGAATGAGGATACCAATGTACCACCGGGCGAAAGTGTACAATTTTACACCGCTCTGAAACTACTTGGCAAGGAAGTGGAGTTTATTGAAGTAGATAAGCAGGATCATCATATTCTCGACTACGATAAAAGGAAAAAGTGGTCGAAAACAATCATTGCCTGGTTCGACAAGTATCTTAAAGGTGACACCGCCTGGTGGGACGACCTTTATCCTGCGAATTGAATGCAGTTTTAATCTAAAGAGGTAAAAATGAGCGGCTACAGATCGGTAGCTCTATTTTCAGAGAATCCAAGAACCATCGATATCTATGCCGGGTTCGCGCGGAACGGCAACCATGACCTGCTTCACCTGGCAAAAAATCCGCAGAATATCAGGGAGCTGGCAACAAAGAAGTTCGATCTCGTGATAATTGAGATAACCAATCCATCGATGACCGAGATCGAGTTTGTTGACATGGTCCACTCGACCGTCGAAACAACCCCGTTGATAGTTGTCTCTTCCTATTTTTACGAGACCCGCGAGATAGTTTTCGGAAATAAGATCAGTGCCTTTATACAGAACCCCCTTACGGTTGAAAAACTCGAACGGGAGACTGAAGGTTTTTTCAAGGAAGCCCCTGCTGAAGTGACCGCGGCGCAACCCGAAAATCACGTTGAAAGACTCATTCAACTTAATAAAAGGCTGACTGTACTTCTTGAACTGACACGGTCACTCACCTCGATCACAGATCTTGATGAACTGTTGGCACATATCGTGAAGATGACCCCTGAAGTGCTCTCGGCCGAGAGGGCCACTGTTTTTATTCATGACAGGGCGAAGAAGGAACTCTGGTCGAGAACCGGAACAGGCCTGAAAGCTGCTGATATCCGATTCCCCGACACACAGGGGATCGCTGGTGAGATATTCACATCCGGACTACCTTCCATAATTTCCGACCCTTATAATCATCCGAAATTCAACAAGGAATTCGACCTCCGTTCCGGCTTCAGAACCCTGAACATCCTCTGCTATCCGCTTAAGAATATTAACGGAGAGACCATCGGTGTTATCCAGGTGCTGAACAAAAAAGGAGGCGAGTTCGATCAGGATGATGAATCGTACCTCGGCGCGCTTGCTTCAGGGATCGGAATAGTTATCGAGAATGCCCTGCTCAGGGAGAAGATAAAAAAGCAGCTTGAAGAGGTGCAGCAGGCATATTATGAACTCGATATCGCGCAGAATACTATCTTGAAAGAGACAAAAACTGCTCGAGCTGATCAAGGGAATGAAGAACGACTACCTCTACGATTCCAGGTTGCTCAGACAACTCGAGACCATTGAGGAAGCGATCAAAAAAGTGTTCAAAGATACCGATGAATTCGTAAAGCAAAATGTGCAATGGGATTAATTGCTGTGAAAAGGTTACTTACAATAGTGGCGTTCCTTCTGGCTGCATTTCCCGTGGCCGGATGCGGTAAGACCCAGGTTGAAAAAAAGAAAACAGGAGAAACGATGACATTCGACAGTACAAAATATTCAGTTGCCACTTTCGGCGCGGGGTGTTTCTGGTGCGTTGAGGCAGTGTTCGAACGGCTGAAAGGCGTTGAAAAAGTTATTTCAGGCTACACCGGCGGTTCAGTACCCAATCCCACTTACAAGCAGGTGTGTGAGGGGAACACCGGGCATGCCGAGGTGTGCAGGATATACTATAATCCGGAATTGATTACATACGAGGAGCTGCTTGAGGTTTTCTGGCAGACGCACGACCCAACGACACTTAACCGTCAGGGAAATGATGTGGGTACACAGTACAGGTCGGCCGTCTTCTATCACGACGATAAACAGAAAGAGCTCGCAGAATTCTACAAAAAGAAACTGGATGAATCGGCGGTTTTTAACTCGCCGGTCGTTACCGAGATCGTACCTGCAACCCAATTTTACGTGGCTGAAGATTACCATCAGAACTATTTCGATGAGAACGGTACCCAGCCCTACTGCGCGTTCGTGATCAAACCAAAAGTCGAAAAATTCAAAAAAGTATTCAAAGATAAACTTAAATAACCAACAATTTAATAGGAGTCAAAATGAGATCTCATGAGATTGATTATCAGATACTTGGATCAGACCTTCAGATGGTTGAAGTGGAACTCGATCCGGGTGAAACTGTGATCGCGGAAGCAGGTGCCATGTGCTACATGGAGAACGGTATCGAATTTGAAGCAAAGATGGGTGACGGTTCCGATGCCAACACCGGCTTTTTCGGTAAAGTTCTTTCTGCCGGTAAAAGGGTTCTCGCGGGCGAATCAATTTTTATGACCCACTTCACCAACCGTGGCAACGGTAAGAAGAGGGTTTCATTTGCAGCAGCTTATCCTGGAAAGATCATTCCCCTCGATCTGTCTGAATCAGGCGGTTCGATCCTTTGCCAGTCGGATGCCTTCCTTTGCGCGGCAATGGGTACCAAGGTAAGCATCGCGTTCACAAAAAGACTGGGTGCCGGCTTCTTCGGTGGCGACGGTTTTATTCTGCAGAAGCTGCAGGGCGATGGAAAAGCTTTCGTCCACAGTGGTGGTACAATTATCAAAAAAGAAATTGTTAATGACGTGGTGCGCATCGATACAGGCTGCCTCGTTGCCTTTACCGAAGGCCTCGACTACAGCATCGAGAAAGCCGGAAACCTGAAGACAATGTTCTTCGGTGGTGAAGGTATCTTCTTGGCAACCATCCGC
>RHKR01000468.1 GCA_008363265.1 Chlorobiota bacterium | reverse complement strand
CGAAACCGATGTCCTGCTGTTGACAGCCGACCATGGAAATGACCCCACAGTGACATCAACCGATCATACAAGAGAGTATGTTCCCGTACTGATGACCGGAAAAGGTGTTCAACCCGTTGATCTCGGTGATCGCAAAACCTTCGCTGACGCGGGTAAAACCGTGCTCGACTGGTTTGGGATAGATGCTCCGGTGCACGGCGAAAGTCTATTGAGCGAAAAGTGATTTTAATGTTCCCGGATGTTGAACTGAAGGAACATAATTGGAATTAAAACTGTCTAAAATTTGTTTAATGGTTGGATCATATCCGGCCGCGAATCGAGGCAAAAGTGATCATAGGAAAAGTGATCGGTACGGTTTGGTCGACCAAGAAAGATGAAAATCTTGTTGGCGCCAAGTTTCTCATTGTCCGGGAGCTCGATCTCGAACTCAGAGAGAAGTCAAATTTTGTGATCGCCGTCGATAGTGTCGGCGCCGGTGAAGGTGAAGTGGTGCTTGTGGCAACCGGAAGTAGTGCCCGACAAACCAATATTACGAAGAACAAACCGGTCGACGCAGTAATCATGGCTATTATAGACAAACTTGACAAAGTGGAGCAGTAGGATGTTCCTGGCACGTGTCATCGGAAATCTGTGGGCTACAAGAAAATACGAGAGCCTCGAGGGGGCATCGTTCAGGATAATACAGCCCATAAATGCTGATCTGGAGAAGACCGGCAGTCCGGTAATTGCTGTCGACACAGTGGGAGCAGGTTCAGGCGAGATAGTGGTTTATATCACCGCGAGTGAAGCCGTGATACCGATGCCGGTTGATATGGCACCTGTTGACGCGTCAATAGTTGCCATTGTGGACTCATTGTACACAAAGAAGAATGTTTAGATTTTTGAATAACTTTACCAGAGAGAGGTGGTATCGGTGAGAATAACAAAGCAATATACCAACCGCGAAAGCCAGTCGCTTGACAAATATCTTCAAGAGATCGGCAAAGTTGATTTGCTTACTCCTGATCAGGAGATTGAACTTGCCATCCGTATAAAAAACGGAGACCAGCACGCACTTGAGACCCTTACCAAGGCAAACCTGCGGTTTGTGGTTTCAGTGGCAAAACAATATCAGAATCAGGGTCTCTCCCTCGGAGACCTTATAAATGAGGGTAACCTTGGCTTGATCAAGGCTGCAAGAAGATTTGATGAGACCAGAGGATTCAAATTCATCTCCTACGCGGTGTGGTGGATCCGGCAGTCGATCCTGCAGGCCCTCGCGGAGCAGTCGAGGATCGTAAGACTTCCTCTTAACCGTGTCGGCGCACTGAACAAGATCACCAAGGCTTACAGTCAGCTCGAGCAGGAATACGAGAGGGAACCCAGGGCTTCCGAGATCGCGATCGAAGTGGATATGGACGTGAATGAAGTGGCTGACACACTGAAGATATCAGGCCGCCACGTCTCCGTCGATGCCCCATTTGCTCAGGGCGAGGATAACAGGCTGCTCGACGTGCTGCAGAACGACCAGCATCCGATGCCCGATTATACTCTCATGTCAGAGTCGCTCAAGAAAGAGATCAGCCGTGCTCTCTCCGCCCTTACCGAGAGGGAAGCAGAGGTTATCAGGCTCTACTTCGGTCTGAACAAGGAACATTCACTTACCCTCGAAGAGATCGGTGAAAAGTTCAACCTGACACGTGAGAGGGTTCGCCAGATCAAGGAAAAAGCGATAAGAAGATTACAGAGAAACCCTAAAACCAAAAATCTTAAGGCATATCTTGGTTCTTAGAAGAAGACTATTGCATCTTTTAGCGGCAGCCGGCGGGGTACTCTTCCTTACCGGCTGTTCACTTTTCCAGCCATCGGCCGGGAGAGGTGAGGAAACTCAAACCACCAAGCCGGTTACTCCTGCCGTTGAAGAAACCCGGATCCCGAAGGATACGAGCAAGCCTGCTGTTACCATCGAAGATCAGGATACGAACCCAAGGATCCCCTCCGACACTTCATCCGGGGACGGCGGCGATGGTTATTATTATCTTCCCGAGACCGAGATGATCTCGATGGACGACCTCATCCTCGATAACGTTGAGAACCTGACCGACAAGCAGAAACAAAACCGCGATATTCTGATAATGAACATCATCAAATACCTCGGTGTGCCTTACGTATGGGGTGGAAATACCGCCAGCGGTCTTGACTGCTCTGGATTCACAAAACTCGTCTTCACCGAAGCTTTCGATCTTGAACTCTTCCGTGTGGCGCGCGACCAATTCACTCAGGGCGAAGTAGTGCCCACTTTTGATGACCTGCAGTTCGGAGACCTCGTCTTTTTTGATACACGACCCTCATCCCGGCCCGGTCATGTGGGAATCTATCTTGGTCACAGGCTTTTCGCACATGCAAGCACGAAGCAGGGCGTGATCGTTTCTTCATTTGATACAAAATATTATTCAGACAAATACATGGGTGGCAGAAGATTCAAAAACCTTTTTGAAGCCGAGTGATATCATAAAAATTTAATCAGCGCGACCCATGAGAAAATTACCGGTTATCTTTTTCCTCTTCTCCATCCTACTGGTTAATTACTACCCACAGTCTCAGGAGCAGGAAATTACTGGCCTGATGAAAAAAGCCTCCACCGACACTTCCGCCATTAATGCCATTATCGATATTACCCGCGAGATCAAAGACACCGATCTAGCGGTGGCGTTAAAATACCTTCAACAGGTCTACACTCTATCT